>CAZLIJ010000130.1:0-4843 GCA_964559305.1 uncultured Oscillospiraceae bacterium
TACCGCAGAGGAAACCCTTGAAAAGATCATAAGAATTGATGCCGTACTCGCCGGCGTCTATAAGACGGGCCTGATAGGGAACATCGTAAGTAAGGGCTTTTTCGTTTTCAATGCAGATAACGTCGCCGTTTTCCTGAGAAACAGTCTCCCGAACCATATCTACCAGCTTTTTGGTCTTGCCGGAACCCTTCATGCCCATGATTAATTTAACCAAATCGACCACACTCCTTTTAAGTTTATGGTTTTATCATGTTAAACATAGATTAACATTTTTACCCGTTGTTAGCAATAGCGGTTTTTGAAATAAATGTGAACCCCGTGAAAATATTTTCACGGGGAACTTCACATTTATACCGTGCCGGGCTTGCCCAGCATACGGAACATATTCTTTTTATAAGCCTCCACGCCGGGCTGGTTGAAGGGGTTGACGCCGGACATATAGCCGGAAAGAGCGCAGGCCATTTCAAAAAAGCACACCAGCGCGGCGTAGCCGGCCTCGTCCCGCTCCGTCGCCTCGATGCCGATGTTGGGCACGCCGCCGGAGATGTGGGCGGCCTTCACGGCATCCGCCGCCACCCGGCACACGCCTCCCAGATCACGGCCCGCAAGATAATTAAGCCCGTCCCTGTCGCCCATCTCAAAGGGGATGATAAAGTCGCTGCGGTTTTTGGCAAAGCTGACCACGGTTTCCATCAGGGTGCGGGGGCCGTCCTGAATATACTGACCCATGGAGTGAAGATCGGCGGTGAATTCAACTGAAGCGGGGTAGATGCCTATGCCGTTTTTGCCCTCCGATTCGCCGTAGAGCTGTTTCCACCATTCCGCCATAAAGCGGAAGCTGGGCTCGTAGCAGGCCAGGATCTCAATGCTCCGGCCCGTGCGATAAAGATGCTGCCTTGCCGCGGCATATTGCCAGGCGGGATTTTCCGGCGAGCGGAGATCCAGCGCCGAAAATTCATCTATGGCGGCGGCGATCACGGTTTTGACGTCGATACCGGCCACGGCCATGGGCAGCAGTCCCACGGCGGAGAGTACGCTGTAACGCCCGCCCACGTCGTCGGGTACCACAAAGGTCTCCCAGCCCTCCTCGTCTGCCAGGGTTTTCAGCGCGCCCTTGTGGGCGTCGGTGGTGGCGAAGATGTGCTTATCAGCCGCCGGACCGTATTTCTCCTGCAATAAGCCGCGAAATACCCGGAAAGCCACGGCGGGCTCAAGGGTGGTGCCGGATTTTGAAATGACGTTCACATCGAAATCCGTGTCCCCAAGAAGACTCAGGGTGTCGTTGAGCGCGTCCGGAGAAAGGCCGTTGCCCACAAACAAGACACGGGGGTCGTCAGCGCCGGGAATGGGCTTGAGAAGCTCTATGGCGCCCCGGGCGCCCAGATATGATCCGCCGATGCCCACCACCACCAGCGCGCCGGAGCGGGAGCGAATACGCCCCGCGGCGGCCAGTATGGATTTTAGCTCGCCGTTTTTGATGTTCTGTGGCAGCTGGGCCCAGCCCGTAAATTCCGCACCCGCGCCGCTTTTGTCCGCAAAGGTCCTGTGGGCCTCGGCTGCGGCGCCGAAATCGGGGCCGGAGGCGTCGAAAAAGGATTCAGCTCCCGTTAAATCGACTTTTACCATGTTAAACGTCCTTTATCTTTCGATATTTGTCTATACTATAAAAGTATATTATACACCAAAACTGACATTTTGCAACTGTCGCGCAAGGGCCTTACACAGTCTTTTCACCGGCCAGACGGCGGACCAGCCCCATAAAGACGTCGCCGAAATCCATGCGCTCCACGCCGTCTTCGGCCACTATGGGCACAACGGCCAGGGTGGCTCCGTTTTGGGTAACGGTCAAGGTGCCCAGCTGGGCGCCTTTTTCCACGGGCGCGGTCAATTTTTCGGCAATATCGGTTGAGTACTCAACATTTCCTGAGCCGGCCTTGGGTATGAGCAGCGCCTCCGGCCCGGAATAGACGGGCTGCACAAAGTCTTTTTTGCCCAGCTCCACCGGTATGGGAGAGAGCGCGTAGGAGGCCTTCAGGGGACACAGGGTGAAGTTTGCAAAGGCGTAGTTCAGAAGAGTCTTGGCGTCGGCGTTGCGGGAATCTATGGAGTCGCCGTGCATGATGACTGCTATATATTCCACGCCGTCCCGCTCCGCGGTGGCGGAAAGACAGTACATGGCCGTGTTGGTAAAGCCCGTTTTCAGCCCTGTGCAGCCGTCATAGTAATAAACAAGCTTGTTTGTGTTACTAAGCCCGAATTTGCCCCCGCGGATGCTGTCCATCCAGATGGTGGTGTATTCCTTTATCATGTCGTGCTTTATGAGCTCTCTGGACATCACCGCCAGATCGTAGGCGGAGGTGTAGTGCTCCGGGTCGTCAAAAAGCCCGGTGCAGTTTTTGAAATGGGTGTCCTTCAGCCCCAGCGCTTCGGCTCTGGCGTTCATTTTGTCCACAAAGGCCTGCTCCGTGCCGCAAAGAAATTCAGACATGGCCACGGCACAGTCGTTGGCGGACACCACGGCGATACATTTGAGCATCTCCCTCACGGACATTTTCTCGCCTTCCTTCAGATAGACGCAACTGCCGCCGAAGGAGGCCGCCCGCTCGCTGGCCGTCACCATATCGTCCGCGCTGATGTCGCCGTTTTCTATGGCCTCGGTTATAAGCAGCATGGTCATCACCTTGGTCACGCTGGCCGGTGACAGCCGGGCGTGGGCGTCCTTTTCGTATATCACGGCGCCGCTGGTCTTTTCCATCAGCACCGCCGAAGGCGCCTTTACGTCTATGGCCCCGTCCTTCAGGGTATCCAGAGCCAGCGCCGGAGCGCTAAGCAGCATTGCCGCCAGAACAAACGCGATTATCCTTTTCACCTTTCATCCCTCCATGGTCGTCTTACATCTATTGTATTGGCCGGGCTGTCAGGATATTCTGCGGACATTTCGCCGGTTGCGAAATAATGAATATTCGTTTCACACACAAAATCGCCCTTGTGTGTAAACACAGAAAAACAGGGCGGTTCTTAACATTTTCAACAGCTTTATCAACAGGCTATCAGGTATAAAACTGTCGAAATATGCAAATAGGTTAACATAACAACATATTACATAAAAAAGCCTGTCCGCCCGAGACGGACGCGGCAGATTAAGACAAAATTAAGTTGACTGTAAATGCGCCGGATAGTAGAATGCTAACAGAAGAGTTGTGTGCAGCGAAAGGCAGTGCGGTGAGAAAATTTACAGTTGAAAAAAAGTATATAAACTGGGGGATAACGGCGTTTTGCGTTATCGCCGGGTCGATTATATTTTATATGCTTCTCCACTATGTGGGCTCGCTTAAACGAGGACTTAATTCGCTGACCGGTATACTCAGCCCGTTTATATGGGGTCTTGTTATCGCCTATCTGCTCAAGCCCCTGATGGAGTTTTACGAGCGGAAGTGTTTTTCGCCGCTGCTGCGCAAATGCGGCGTTAAAAAAACCAGCTCTCTCGGCCTTCCAAAGGGCGCCCGGGGGCTGACAGTCACCTTTTCTGAGATAACCATGATGGCGATTATCGGGCTGCTGGTATATCTCATTTTGCCGCAGCTTTACAACAGCATCCAGACCATAGTCGAAAATACGCCAGTTTATGTGGACAAGGGCATCAACTGGGCAGACAAGGTGCTGCAAAACAATCCCAAGGCGGAGCAGTTCGCCACGGATGTTTTCGGCAATGTGGGCGACTCCATAAGCAACTGGTTCAAAAACAGCGTCCTTCCGGGTATCGACAAGCTGCTGCAGAATGTTACAGCCAGCGTGTATAATTTCCTCAAGGGTATATATAACGCCGTTATCGGCATAATCGTGTCGATATACATTCTGCATAATAAAGAACATTTCGCGGCTCGCTGCAAAAAGATACTGTACTCCATGTTCTCCGTCAAAACAGCGGCAAAGCTTAAAGCGGACGTGGATTTTACTGACAAGGTCTTTATGGGCTTTATCACCGGCAAGCTGCTGGATTCCGCCATCATCGGCATTATGTGCTATGTGTTCTGCGTTATTGCCCGTATGCCCTATGAGCTGCTGGTCAGCGTCATAGTGGGCGTGACCAATATCATCCCGTTCTTCGGGCCGTTTATAGGCGCTGTACCGTCGGCGCTGCTCATATTGCTGGACAGCCCGGCCAAATGCCTGGTGTTTATTATTTTCATCATTGTGCTCCAGCAGTTTGACGGCAACATCCTGGGTCCAAAGATCCTGGGCAATTCCACAGGCATCAGCGGCTTCTGGGTCATGTTTTCCATCATTCTGGGCGCGGGCCTGTTCGGCTTCTGGGGTATGCTGCTGGGCGTGCCCGTGTGGGTGGTCATCTATACAGCCTTTAGCAATATCGTCAAGCGCAGACTGAAAAGCAAAAACCTGCCCTATGATACCGACGATTATCTGGATATGGACCACATAGATCCAAATACCATGAACGTTATTTACAAAAGTCAAAAGGATAAGAACGATAAAAAAGAGGAGCCTCATGATGAAGCTCCCCCGGGAAAATAAGAAGGCTGTTCAGTTGTGAGCCAGCGTGTCGTGAGCTTCCTTCAGCGCGGCGCAGAAGGCGTCGATCTCGTCAGCGCCGGTATATCGGGAAAGGCTTACGCGGATGGCGCCGTCGATAATATCAGGCCTCAGTCCCATTGCTTCAAGCACATGGCTCCGCCCGCCCTTTTTGCAGGCGGAGCTTCTTGATACATAAATGCCCCCGGCCTCCAGAAAATTCATCAGCACCTCGCTGCGCCAGCCGGGCAGGGAAACGCTGAGTATATGGGGCGCGCCGCCGCCGATGAATACGGCGCCGGGTATGGCGGCG
>CAZLIJ010000131.1:0-4837 GCA_964559305.1 uncultured Oscillospiraceae bacterium
TGATGGGCACCGAAAGCCCTCTCAGCCTTGCTTCCAGCTCCACAGGGGAAAATCCGGGCATTGTAAGGGCCACTGCCGCTCCTGGCAGCGTGACTCCCGGGAGAGAGCCTCCCCCTGCCTCATCCTCGGTCATGACCACCTGGGTCTGGGCGCCGGGGGCTGTGGCGCCAATGAGCTTTTCAAGCTTATACGCGTCCTCCCGGCACTCCTCCTCGGTTTTTGAGAGCATATTGAGCGCGGGAACACGCTCTCTCGCCAGAGCCGGGTCCTTGCTGTATCGCAGCGCCATTTCCAGCGCCGCCAGAGAGAGCTTGTCTATGCGCAGCATACGGGTCAGGTGGTTCTTTTTTATCTTTTCGATAAGCTCGCGTTTTCCCACGATAATGCCCGCCTGGGCGGAACCCAGAAGCTTATCGCCGGAGAAGCACACGATGTCCGCCCCGTCCTTAAGGCATTTTCCGGCGGACTGCCCCACATGGAGACCAAGAGTTTCGCTGGGGAACATAAAGCCCGAACCCAGATCGTACAGCAGCAGCGAGCCGCTCTCTTTTGCAAGGGGGCTCAGTTCGCCTATCTCCGCGGACTCTGTAAAGCCCGACATAACAAAGTTGCTTGTGTGCACTTTAAGCAGCACCGACGCGCCCGCCTCCACCGCTCCGCGGTAATCGGCAAGGTGGGTCTTGTTGGTGGTGCCTATCTCCATCAGCTCCGCGCCGCTTTGCTCCATGATCTCCGGCACACGGAAGGAGCCGCCGATCTCCACCAGCTCTCCCCGGGAAATAGCCACCTTTTGTCCTTTCGCCAGAGTATTGAGCATCAGAAACACCGCGCCGGCGTTATTGTTCACGGCCAAGGCGGCCTCCGCGCCTGTCAGCTCGCACAAAAGCTTTTCCACATGGTCGTAGCGGCTGCCCCTGACGCCCGCGCCAAGGTCATACTCCAGATTGCAGTAGCCTGCGGCCACACTGGCGATATGCTCCGCAGCTTCCCGGCCCAGCGGCGCCCGGCCCAGATTGGTGTGCAGCACCACGCCCGTGGCGTTGATGACCCGCTTGAGCGCGAAAAGGTCGCCTGTCTCCAGCTTGCGCACCACCGCCCCGGCTATATCGCCTATGGCCGGCACAGCTGTATAAGAGCCTGAGATAAGACCCGCACGCAGCGCGTCGATATACGACTGAGCCGCCTCTTTCACAAGAGCGTGGGGGAAGCGCTGCTCCATATCAGAAAGGGTGGGAAAAGCCAGAAGCACGTCCAGCTTGGGAAGTCCTCGCAGAAGATCATTTCTCATTTAAGTTCCATTCCTTTCACCCGGTCCCGGGTGGGACCGGGCTTGGGTTCATTTTTTTGCTCTGACAGACACGCCGTCAAAGGCCCTCATCCCGCCTACAACAGCGCAGATAATTCCGGCGTCACGAAGTTTTTCGCGCAGGGTCTGCGCCTGCCGCTCATCGAGGGCAAACAGCAGTCCGCCGGAGGTCTGTGGGTCAAAGGCGAGATCGGCAAGCTCAAGAGCAACGCCGTCAAAGCAGGTGCGCGATCCGAAGTGATCGCGGTTTCGGTAGGCTCCGGCCGGTATAAGTCCCATGCGCGCCATTTCCAGCGCTTTGGGCAGAGCCGGCAGGGCGGCGGTATCCAGCACAGCGGTAAGATTGCTGCCCTCCGCCATTTCGCACAGATGTCCAGCCAGGCCAAAGCCCGTGACGTCCGTGCAGGCGTGTATCTCCAGTCCCGTTGCCGCCAGCGCCGCAAGTCTGTTGAGCTGGCGCATACTGTCTATGGCGGGCTGAAGCTCCTCGTCCGTGACAAGTCCGCCCTTAAAAGCGGTAGTGAGTATGCCTGTGCCCAGTGCCTTTGTCAGGATGAGCACATCCCCTTCCTTAGCGGAGCTGTTGAGCAAAACGTGTCTTGGGTCCACAAAACCGCTGACGCAAAGGCCGTATTTGGGCTCATTGTCGGTGATAGTGTGTCCCCCGGCGATGGTGCAGCCCGCCTCGGCGGCCTTATCGGCGCCGCCGGCAAGTATCTGCCCCGCCACGTCAAGCTCAAGACAGTTGGGGAAGCACAGAAGATTCATAGCGTGGGTGGGCGTACCGCCCATGGCATAGATATCGGAGAGGGCGTTAGCCGCGGCGATCTGGCCGAAGGTAAACGGATCGTCCACCATGGGCGGGAAAAAGTCCACCGTCTGTACCAGTGCCAGTTCGTCGTTTATGCGGTAAACGCAGGCGTCGTCCGAGGTGTCAAAGCCTACCAGAAGATTGTCATTTCTGACCTTTGGTAAATCGCGCAGTACCTGCGCGAGGGCTCCGGGAGCCAGTTTAGCCGCTCAACCCGCGGCGGAGGACAGTTGGGTCAGTCTTTTTTTCTCTTTCTCCATGGTGCTCCCTCCTTTCTCTATTCCACGCTTATTTTTTATTTTGAAGCCACTTGACGGATGGCGGCCACTGCCGCGTCTATCTCCGCCTCGGTGGTGGAATAGCCAATTGAAAACCGCACCGTTCCGCCCGGGAAGGTGCGCAGCACCCTGTGGGCGTTGGGCGCGCAGTGCAGGCCGCAGCGGGTCAGTATCCCAAAATCCCGCTCCAGCGCAAAAGCCGCCTCGGCATTGTCTCTGCCTTCAAAATCCACAGAGATAACGCCAACCTGACGTCTGGCGTCCCCGGGGCCCGCCACGCGGATCGGAACGTCCTTCAGTCCCAGTAAGAATCTTTCGGTGAGAGCCGTTTCGTGGGCGTGAAAGCTCTCAACTCCCTGCTCCAGTATAAATGACAGCGCGGCGTTCAGTCCGAAGATGCCCGGCAGATTCATTGTTCCGGACTCAAATCTGTCCGGCATATACGCCGGCTGCTCCTCGCTGTCAGAGGCGCTGCCGGTGCCGCCTGTTACCAGCGGCGAAAGCTTTTCGGCAAATGCTTTGTCAAGCAGCAAAGCGCCTATGCCCTGAGGGCCCAGCAGTCCCTTGTGTCCGGGTACGCACAGCGCCGCCAGTCCCAGCTTTTCAAAATCTATGGGCAGATGCCCCGCGGTCTGGGCGGCGTCCACCACCAGAGGTATATCCGCAGCTTTACATATGCAGGCAAGGTCTTTAAGGTTCAGCATAGCGCCGCAGACGTTGGACGCATGGCTGACGATAACCATTTTTGTGTTTTTTCTTATAAGCGGCACCACGCTGTTCACCTTGGTCTGGCCGTTTTTATCGGCGGGCATACGGGTGAACACCACACCGTTTTTGCGCAGCTCCGTCAGAGGGCGCATCACCGCATTATGCTCAAGAGAGCTGACTATGACATGGTCTCCGGGGTGAAGTCCGCCCCGTATGATCTGGTTAAGACCGTAGGTGGCGCCGGGAGTGAAAACCACCTGACGCAGATCGCCGGGAAAGTGGAAAAGCTCCTTGAGCTGTTCCCTGGTCTCCAGCACCGTCATGGCGGCTGAGGAGGCCTGGGCGTACACGCCCCTGTTAACGTTGGCCCCGTTCTCGTTGACGTAGTGCAGCATGGCTTCCCCCACGCCGGGGGCTTTGGGGAAGGAAGTGGCCCCGTTATCCAGATATATTGTGTGCATTTTGTCTCTCCTTCCCCATTCGGGTCGAAATATTATCCTATGTAGCCGGCCTTTTTCAGTAGCTCCACGGATTTTTCATGGTTTGCGTCGCTCATCATTACCAGCGGCCCGGTGCAGCCCATGCCGGTCTCGGCATAGATACCCGCTTTCCACAGGGTCTTGGCGGCGTCTTCAAGATCCATGACTTCAATGCCGGTGATGGCGGCTGTGCAGGGCTCGGAGGGGGGCGCCTTCACGTCCTCGCTCTCCCCGCCCTTGGCGCTCTGCTTGCGATCGTTGAGGATACGACTCAGTCCGGCTTTTTCGGCTTTGGCGAATTCGGCCTTCGCCGTTTCAAACACCTTGCCGCGGACAAGCTGCGCCGCGTACTCAAGGGCGTTGGCAATGAGCGGCGCGCCGGAGGCACGGGAAATTATTAGTATCAGCTTGTCGTAATCCTTGCCGATGCCCGGGCCGTAGCCGTAGCCCACAGCTTCAAAGCTGCCGCCGGTGGCAAAGGCGGAGAGCATCTTGGTGAGGACGTTTCCAGTGAGGGAATCCGTCACCATTATGTCCGGCACGCCCTGCAGCACGTCGTTGCCGCGCATAACAGCGCCGCCGTCCGCTCTGGCGGAGGAGGCCCAGCTGAAATTGTAGCCGCCGGCCTTCAGCTCATTGAGAGCCATCTCGGTCTGGCGTGCGCCGTCCACGTTGAGGATGCCCAGCGTGGGGTCCGCTATGCCGCAGGCTTTCGCGGTTATTATACCATATATCGCGTTTTTGATCATACCCTCTATGCGGTCAGCGCTGGAGGTGCCGGTGGTGTTGGCGATATACATCTCACGCCCTCTGGCGGGAGTTACCGCCCGGCCCACGGTGGACACGCCGATGGGGAACGGATAGTGCATGGTAACAGCGCCGTCCACAGCGTGAGTGTCCAGCAGCTCCTCCATCTTTTTGTGTCCGGCCTCGTCGTCATCCACATGAACGGTGGTGACGCCCTCGGCCTCCAGTGTGCCGATATAATACACGTCCACGCCCCGGCTCGCGGCCATCAGCGCGGCGGCCATGGCGTTTTCCTCACCGTGCTCGCTGCCCATGCCCGTCAGGGCGATCTTCGGCCTTTTGCCGAAGGCACCCGTCTCAAGGCCGATGGCCATTTCTTCAAAGGCGGCGGCGATGGTTCTATTAAGATCCTTCACAGCGTCACCCCTCATTCGGCCGCGGCGAGAAGCGTGGCGGCAAACTCCTTCATAGCCTTGGCTATCATGCCCTTGACCTCTTCCTCGCTGAC
>CAZLIJ010000132.1:0-4816 GCA_964559305.1 uncultured Oscillospiraceae bacterium
ACATGGCCGGACAGCTGGAGGACACACTGGACGATCTCAAGGTGTCCGAGCAGCTCATGAGACACATTGGCCACAAACTCTCTCCTGGTCTGCTCGGACACCTTGAGATCGTCCAGTGTGTCCTCCAGCTGTCCGGCCATGTTGTTGAAGGTCCTTGTAAGCACGCCTATCTCGTCCCCGGACTGGTTTTCCACCTTGTGGTTGAAATCTCCCGCTGCCACCGCGCCCGCGGCCACCGTCAGCTGCCTTATAGGCGTCACCAGTGTCTTTGACAGCATCAGGCTAAGCCCCACGGATATGACCATACCAACAGCCAGCGCTTCCAGAATGATGGTGAAAAGGTTGCTGCCCAGCTCCTGCACGCTGTTTTTGTTGTCGATTATGTAAACTATATACCTGCCGCTGTCCCCGGATACGGGCAGGGCCACGTCCATATATTTTTCGCCGCTGTCGCTGCTGTATCCCTCGCTGCCGGCGATGGCGGTGGTTATGTTTGCTGTCACGGTCACGCCGTTGGAGGGGTTGGCGCTGCCTACGATATAAGCGCCGGTATCCCCGGACAAAATATAAAAGTTTCTCGTGCCGGAATCAATGCCCAGCTGGCCGGCGTAGGTGCGGATTATGTCGGCCATGCTGTTGGCGGCGTCGGTACCGTTGGCGGCGGAGCGCAGATCGGAGGCGATCTCCGTGGAGGAGAACACCGCCTGCATCTGCTCGTAAAATCTGTTCAGATAGTAGGTTCTCACCCCGTGCATAAGGAACGCGCCCACCACGGTCATCAGAGATATGATGACCGTGAGCATTATAAGCATTATTTTTGAATACAGGCTATTCTTCATCAGGGCCTCCGGAAGTTTACTGGGCGAAATAGTAACCCATTCCTCGCTTTGTGAGGACATATACCGGGTCCGCCGGGCTGTCCTCCAGCTTTTCCCGCAGACGTCTCACCGCCACATCCACCGTACGCATATCCCCGAAATAATCGTACTGCCAAACCTGGGTCATAAGCTCCTCGCGTGAAATGACCTTGCCGGGATTTTGCATGAAGAACTTTATCAGCTCATATTCCCGCTGGGTCAGATCCAGCTCCCTGCCGTTTTTGCTGACGGAGTGCCTGTCAAGGTCAAGCTCGATCTCTCTGAACTGTATCACGTTGCCCGAGCTTTCCGCGGCGGCTGCCTGGCTGGAAGCCCGGCGTATGTTGGTGCGCACTCTGGCCACCACCTCCCGCATGGAAAAGGGCTTTGTGATGTAATCGTCCGCTCCCAGCTCCAGGCCGAAGACCTTGTCGGTCTCCTCCTCTCTGGCGGTTATCATAATAATAGGAACGTTATTGCCCTCATCTCTCAGTGTGCGGCAGACCTCAAACCCGTCTGTTCCCGGCAGCATGATATCCAGCAGTATGAGATCCGGGTCCGCCTGTCTTGCGATATTCAGTCCCTCCGTCCCGTCGTAGGCGCAGATGGTCTCATACCCGTTTTTTTCCAGATTATACCGCAGGATATCTACAATGGCGTGTTCATCGTCAACTATAAGTATCTTTCTCGGCATCAGTTTTCCTCCAGATATTTTTTCGCCTTCATGACCGCCACGATAGTCTTGCCATCGTCTATCTCGTTATCCATTATCTTTTTTACAAGCTCGTTTATGTGGTGCTTTTCCACATTGAGAAATTCTCCCTCGTCCAAGTGGCTCTCCCCGGCGTGAAGTCCCAGCGCCAGATATATGTGCAGCATTTCCGTGGAAAAGCCGGGAGAAGTGCAGCAGCAGCCCAGATCCACCAGCCGTTCCGCTGTGAAGCCGGTCTCCTCTGAAAGCTCTCTCACCGCGCATTCCGCCGGATCCTCGCCGATCTCCAGTTTTCCCGCCGGCGCTTCAAGCATTTCCCGGCCCATGGGATAGCGGAACTGCCGCACCATATAGCACACGCCGTTTTCATCCACCGGCAGAACCGTCACCCCACCGGGGTGCTCCACCACCTCGCGTTTTGTTTTGCTGCCGTCGCAAAGCTCTGCCGTGTCCATGCGGACATTGACGATAATGCCGCTGTATTTCAATTCGGTATCCAAAGTTTTTTCAAAATAGCCCATCGTGTTCTCCTGTTGCAGTTCATTTATCACAATATATTGATGTTTATTGATTATAACATACACAGCGTTGGATTTCCATATTTTTTCTATGGCAATATCCCGGGGCGATGAGTATTATTATCATGAGGTGATGGGGATGAAAGTCATATCAAGCGAAGTGGTCGTTTTGCCCCTTATTAGCAGCTTGGCGGACGGGGAAACTATGCTGGGCGCTGTGCGCTGTGCCCTGTCAGGCGCAGGGCTGGAGCCCTGGAGCGCCATTGAAGCGGAGGTTTATACATATGGCTCCCGGGGGCTTTTGATAGCCCGGCCCGCTCCTCCCATGCTGGAGCGCGGTACCGGCGGCGTGAGGCTGAAAAGAAAGCGCGGCGTATAGGCAAAAACAAAAGGAGAAACGGTTAACCGTTTCTCCTTTTGTTTGGGAAAATGAAGGATGAAGAAAAATGAAATGCAAGCTGATTTCGCTTACAGTTTCAGTTATAAAGTCTCAACCTAAAATGGACTTAAAAAAACTGTCCTAAAATCACTTTTCTTTTTCCTGTTATCGTTTATTTCATCAGCAGCGCAACCACAAGTCCAAGCAGCGCGCCGAAAAACACCTGCATGGGCGTATGGCCCAAAAATTCCTGCAGCTTCTCCTCCGGCGCTATATCGCTGCCCAGCGTGGCCATCAGCTCATTAATGGCTTTGGCATGCTTTCCGGCCTCCAGGCGCACTCCCATGGCGTCGTGCATGACCACAACCGCCACAACAGCGGACACGGCAAACACCGGCGACGCCAGTCCGTACTCCACCGCCGCCGTTGTTGCCAGCGCCGTAACCGTGGCGGAATGTCCGCTGGGCATACCGCCGTCGCCGAATATCCTGCCAAGATCAAGGGTCTTGTTTACAACGGCGTATATGATTGTTTTCAGTATCTGTGCGATAAGCCATGCAAAAAGTGCGTTTATAAGCAGCCGGTTTTCCAGCAATGCGGAAAATGACATATGTGATATCTCCTGTCTGTGGTCTGTTTTCATTTTAGCACAGGCAGTATGGTTTTAATACCTATTTTTTACTGTTTAACTAACAAAAGCCAACCGGAAGTCAAAAAAATCCGCCCCCTTTTCGGGGGCGGAGATATATTGTGAACCGCGGTATATGCTTTTGCGTCAGCCCTCTGCTGTGGGCGAATTTCGCTCGTTGTTCTTTTTTCTGGAATTGCCTGCCTTGTTCTGATTGCTGTTGGGGTTGACCGAGCTTGTAAAGCCGGACTGATTGGGATTCTGTGCCTGGTTGTTGTTTTGATTTTGGTTTTGATTTTGATTCTGGTTCTGCTGGGTTTTCTTATGAGACATTACGATCACCTCATGAGTTAGCATAACCACAGCCCGGTCAAAAAATACATAAAAGTTTGCGTCTTAGCCGGTGAAAGACACTTGCCGCTTTCACGGCCTTGCCATAAGCGCAGCTGCGGGAAACGCACAATTGGGTCTATTCAATCTGAAATTGAAAATTTGTGTGAGCGCATTGTAATCGGCATACTGTGAAAAAAAGCCGCCTGACGAAAATCAGGCGGCCTTTCTATCATTGCATTGGTAAATACTGCGGAGATGCCATGTAAGTGTGTTGCCTCAGGCTTCTATGGCTATTATCAGGCAGCCTCAGGTCGTTGCTGATGTCCACGCGGATCCGCTCCATGTATATGTCACCGCAGATGTAGTACTACTATTTGAAACAAGCCCGCTGGCAGCGCTGCCGCTGACAGTCGTGTTGGGTTCAAGCACAAGCTTTGCGCCTGCCTCGCCATTGAGTGTACCGTTGCTGACAACGGGTCCGTACACATACAAAGTCTTGCCCGCGGGAATGGTAAATGTAGCGCCGGCATCCAGAGTAAGGGTCATGCCGCTGGCAGTGTTAAAGTCCATGCCCAGTGTCACCGTGCCGGAATAAATTTCCATGCTGTTGGATTCCATCTTAAAAACGGCATCATCAGTCTTATAAGCCGTATACCCTGTGCTGTCGTTGGGACCTACAATCGCAATGTAATTATTGCCGCTCTTATCGGCCGGTGCCAGTATTGTGCCGCCCTTTGCCGCCAGTGTGCCTGTAAGCATGCCCGTAGTATCCATGCTGTCAGCAGCCGCGATGAGCTTGATGGTGCCGCCGTTTTCAACAACATAGTTGCCGGCTGAAAGCTTAGCCTTTAAATTAATCGTTGCTCCATTAGTAACTGCAAAAACATGACCTCCCATAGCAAGATCTTTGTTTAGTGTTACTTCACATGGAGAATTACCAGCAGCAAAAACAGTAATACTTCTGCCCGCAGCTTCTCCGGCGCCAGTGTCTGCCATAAATACAATTGTTGATACTTTATCGCCTGTTCCATCAAGCTGGAAATAAGCGTCATTATTATCTTTTCCGCCGGCTATTGTAGTAGTAGCATTATTTTCATGGTTAATCAGCGTTCCGTTAAGTGTCCTGCCGCTGTTGGTGAACGCTGTTACAAAAAGAACGCCATTGCGCTGACTTCCGGTTCCAAAAACAACATTGTTCCAGCTTCCAATGTTAAGCGTTCCTGCAATTGACAGATTGCCAGCTGCAACACTTTCAGTGTCGCTGCCGTTTATATTTATCTTGCTTGTACTGCTTACCGACATGCTGCCGTTTAATACCATAGCCAGTGCACCACTAATGTCGATTTGTATTCTTATGTAGTCAGTGCCGAATGTTTCAGCTAATTCGTC
>CAZLIJ010000133.1:0-4799 GCA_964559305.1 uncultured Oscillospiraceae bacterium
AGATAGAGGTGTATATATGCCAGCGGATTATTATGCCGACAATGCCCAGCAAAGACGGAAAAGACGCAGAAAGCGCAGGAGCCGCAGACTGCTGACGCTTTTGCTTATAGCGGCTCTGGTACTTACAGCGTATAAGGTAACGGACGGTTTTACGCGCATCAGTATGCGCACCCATGTGCCAAAGGACAATATTGAGACTGACTTCAACATAGATCTGGACGCCATCGCCGCCCAGGCAAACAGCGCCGGCAAAGGCTTTTCACCCTCCGGGGCGGATATTGAAGCCCTGAACAAAACTGCGGCAAATAACCCTGAGTATAAAGAAGAAATAGAATTTTTCATCGCCCATATCGGCGCCTACGACCAGACTGGCGTGAATACCGTTTTGCTGGCCCCGGAAAAAACGCCCTTTGTGCTGCTGGCGCCCTTTGCTGAGAACACGCCCACCGGGGGCTGGGATATTGAAGTCAAGGCCGGCACAGTGCCATATTTCATCCAGTATGACAGCCGCTGGGCCTTTTACAGCTACGGCAGCTCCTGCATGGGCAATACCGCCTGCGGCCCCACCTGCCTTTCCATGGCGGCTGCCGGTCTGACGGGGGACGGGAAATACACCCCCGACTATGTATCCGACTACGCCAAAAGAAACGGCTACTATGTGGAAGGCGCGGGCACGGCATGGAGTCTTTACACAGACGGCGCGGCAGGACTTGGCGTCAGCGGCCGGGTCATAGGCACAGATAAGGCTGCCATGAAGGACTGCCTTGACAGCGGCCAGGTGCTTATCGCGTCAGTCACACCCGGCGATTTCACCATGGCCGGCCACTTCATTGTGATATACGGCTACAACGCCGCCGGCTTTAAGGTGTATGACCCCAGCTCCATAGAGCGCAGCGGAATGGTGTGGAGCTTCAAGACCCTGGCGCCCCAGATCGCCCAGATTTGGAGTATGAGCAAGGCTTAAAAAAATTCCTCCGGGCTTGGCCCGGAGGAATTTTTTCGATTTACATTCCGCGGCGGCAAAAGTATAATGTAAGGCATGAAATATTCCGAAAACACAAAAATATTGCGCTGGGCCCCTGCGCGGCTGGGCGTGACCGTGGCCGCGGCCATTGGCGTGGGCATAGCGTATATCCTCCGTGCCGGTGAGGGCCGGGGCATGGAGCGGGTCTATTACGGCTTTTCAAGGCCCTACCATGCTTTCATGGCAAAGCTGTGCTCCCATCTGCCGTTTTCAGCGGCAGAGCTGTTTTACGCTCTGGCGCTGGGCTTTCTATTAGTTTACATAACTGTAAGCGTAGTGCATATTGTACGGCGCAAAGACAAAGGCAAACAGGTTTACATAACTATATTAACGCTGCTGATGATATGTCTTTTGTTCTGGTGCGCATACTCATACCTGTGGACGCCGTATTATTACGCGCCGACTTTCTCCCGCCAGTCGGGAGTGAGCGACAAGGCCGTGGACGAGGCCGACCTTGAATCCGTGACGGCTTACTTTGCCCAAAAGGCCAATGAGTATGGGGATAATGTCAGCCGGGATGAAAACGGCCTTTTCACGGCGGACAGGGACGACATTGTGGCAAGGGCCGCCGGGGTATATGCAGGAGTGTCGAAAAAGTGGAGCTTCCTTGAGGGAGAAGCCCTGCGCCCAAAAGAGATAATCTGCTCAAAGATAATGAGCCTAACTGATTTTACGGGCTTTTTCTTTCCCCTGACCGGGGAGGCCAATCTCAATATGGATTCGCCTGTGGTGATGCTGCCCTTCACGGCGGAGCATGAGCTTTCCCATCAGCGGGGAACAGGCATGGAGCAGGAGTGCAATTTTATCGCCGCGGTGGCCTGCATGGATTCCGGCGACGCTGACTTTGAGTATTCCGGGGCGCTGTCGGCCTATATCTATCTGGGCAACGCCCTGTATAAAACCGACAGGGCGGCCTGGAAGCAGATATACGGCTCACTGTCACAGGAGGTAAAAAAAGACCTTAAGAACGACGACGAGTATTGGAAAAAATATCAGGACACGCTTATCAGCAAGGCCTCCGATTCCGCCTACGAGTCTTTTTTGCAGGGCAACGGACAGGAGCTGGGCCTGAAAAGCTACGGCGCCTGCGTGGATCTGCTGGTGAACTATTATAAGGCTGACGCAGCAAAATGAAAAACAAGGATAAAAGCGCCGTTTCAAACCCGTCCGGGCTGAAACGGCGCTTAATTTTTCTCTGGTTATATTCAGTTATCCCCCATGACCTCGCACCACAGCGCACGGGCAAAGGAACGGAAAGCAGGCGGCGTCTGTCAAAACCGCTGGACGGATAATTATATCTTCCATAATTGTGCCTCCCGGAACACGGGCCGCCGGTTTACTTTGCCCATCCCCGGCGGATAAGACCCCGCTTGACGGCAGGCAGGGAAAATAAGCAAAAGCCTATCAGCGCGCCGGCATAGTTCAGTATAAGATCGTCAATATCGCAGGAGCCCACCATAGTGAACAGCTGGGCGCACTCCACAAGAGCCACAAGGACTATCACCGTGGCGGAGAAAATGAAAAAGTTGCGCTGGTGCTTCCACAGGCAGGGCAGAAAAAGCCCCGCGGGAATGAATACGGCTATGTTGCCCACAATGTTTATCATAGCTGCCCGGGGCATAAGGTGATAGCTCCTCAAAAAAAGCTTGATAGTTTGCAGGGGCATGAGATTGAGGTTATCCCGCAGGGTATCCCAATAGCCCAGCTCCCCCATGCGGCTGGGCCGCTGGAGAAACAGCAGCCAGAACATTATAAGGCAGTAAGCCCCAAAAAGCGTCCATATAGCGACGCGGGAGCGTTTGTTCATAAAGCCCTGCCCAGCACCCTGAGCGGCAGAGCGGGGGAGACCTGAATGTCAGCGTAGGCGGGATTCAGGGAATGGAGCGCGGGCCGTCCCGGCTCCCCGGCAAGCTGCTTTAAGTAGGCGTTCCCGTCATAGAGAAATACGCCGATCTCCCCATGACCAAGCTCGCTCTGCTGCCGGACCCACACGGTCTGCCCATCGTGATATCTGGGCTCCATGCTGCTGCCGGAAACCCGCACACCGAAATTGGCCTCCCCCGGAACCTCCGGCCCCGCCTGGGTCAGCTCATAATCCTCACTGTCCAGAAACTGCCCTGTACCGGCGGACACCGCCAGAGAATACAGGGGCAGGGAGCGGGCGGCGGCCTTGGCGGTCTTTTGGGCGTATAGCCCGCTGACGCGCAGAAGGGAGATGTAATCAAGGGCTTTTTTACGCCCTTCGTAATCAAGGCCGTTTAGATATCCGGCTGAACCGCCGGTGAACGCGCCCATAACATCTTCTATTTCCAGCGCCGCGCACAGAGCCAGAAACTGGCCGGCGCCGGGCTGATTAACGTCGTTTTCCCATTTGGAAACGGCCTGATTGGTAACTGTAACGCCGTAGTCCGCCAGCAGGGAGGCAAGCTCGCTCTGGGAAAGCCCCAGCTCCCTGCGCCGGGCGGTCAGCGTTTCGCCTATGGTCTTGTGCATCGGCTTCACCTCTGTCACATTATATAGTCCCCTCACAATAATTACAAGTAAATTTCTCCGAAAAAGATAGAAAATACTATTGAATTATCTTAATAAGATAATTATACTGACAGTAGTATCTGATTTGGAGAGTTTGAAATGGACAGGGTAATACTGCACTCCGACATAAACAATTGCTTCGCCAGCATAGAGCTTTTATACCGCCCGGAGCTTAAAGGCATACCCATCGCCGTGTGCGGCGACGCCGACGAGCGCCGGGGGATAGTGCTGTCAAAGGACGGGCTGGCCAAAAAAGCCGGGGTAAAAACGGGAGAGGCCATATGGCAGGCAAAGCGCAAGTGCCCTGAGCTGACGGTGGTGGAGCCCCATTTTGACAGGTATATAAAGTATTCAAAAATCATCAGATCCATATACGGGGAATATACGGACCTGTGCGAAGCCTTCGGCATAGACGAGAGCTGGCTGGACATAACCAACTGCTACGGCTGCCGCGCCGGGGGAGAGGCAACTGCCCGGGAAATAAAAGAGCGGGTGAAGCGGGAAACGGGGCTCACCGTCAGCGTGGGCGTGTCGTGGAACAAGGTGCTGGCAAAGCTGGGCAGCGACTATAAAAAGCCGGACGCCGTGACAGTGATAGACAGGGCAGGGCTTCAAAGCATGGTTTGGCCCCTGCCGGCCTCGGATCTTCTTATGGTGGGGCGGAGCACCGCCGCCACATTTTACCGCATGGGCATATACACCATCGGCGATATAGCCCGGGCCGATCCCCAGGCGCTGGGGCGGGCGCTGGGCAAGGGCGGAATTATGCTGTACGCTTTCGCAAACGGACGGGATATGTCGCCCGTGCGCCGTATAGACGATGTGCCGCCGCCTAAATCCATCGGCAATTCCACCACCACTGCCCGTGACATCACAAACTGTGCCGAGGCCAGAGTCACCCTGCTGACCCTTTCGGAGAGCGTGGGGGCAAGACTGCGGGAGGCGGGGCTCAAATGCAGGACCATTGAGGTGGCCCTTCGCAGCGCCGAAGACCTTAGCTGGCGCAGCCACCGTATGCGCCTGCGCTGCGCCACAGATCTGACGGAGGAGATACTGTTTTCGGCGCTGACCCTTTATAAAGAATGCCTGCGCCCGGGGGAAATACTGCGCTCGGCGGGAGTGCGCGCCGAGGAGCTGGTGGCCGCCGAAGCGCCGGAGCAGTTCGATATGTTTGAAGATTATGTAAACCGTGACCGAATGGCCCGGATAGACCGGACGCTGGATCGCATCCGGGGCAAATACG
>CAZLIJ010000134.1:0-4713 GCA_964559305.1 uncultured Oscillospiraceae bacterium
CAGGAGTGGCGCAACGGCACTCTTGAGGCGCTGGCAAGCTCCGGCATAGTCGGGCCGGGAAAACGCAAAAAAAGACGGCCCCGTTAGGCCGCCGGTAAACATATGAAACGGGGAATGAAGTTCTCCCCTGGGAAACCAGAACCGCCATTGGCTGATGACTTCTACATTTTCGGCTGAAAGCCGTAATTTTTGGAGGTCATATATGGCAAATATACTGTTTGTGGGCTTCGGCGGTTTTTTGGGCACGGCGTTCAGGTATCTTATCGGCCTTATCCCCACCGGAGGGGAGAGCGGATTTCCCGTCAAAACTCTGGCCATCAATATTTTAGGGGCCTTTGTGATAAGCCTCATCGCGGCGCTGGCCGCAAAGGGCGCGGTGATAGACCCGAAACTGGAGCTGATGCTGAAAGTCGGAGTGTGCGGCGGCTTCACCACCTTTTCCACCTTCGCCTATGAGTCCGCCGACCTTTTGCAGAGCGGCCGGGCCGGTATGGCGCTGGCCTACGCGGTGATAAGCGTGGTTTTCGGCGTACTGGCCGTGTTTGCCGGGCAGATGATCGTAAAATAAAAATGTGACCGCTTTTGCGGTCACATTTTTTTATCTTATTCAGCCAGCTCCGCGGCGGTCTTTGCCGCCAGACGGGCGTTGTTGAGGACAAGCTTGATGTTGCTTTCAAGACTGTCGCCCCCGGTGAGCTCTGCCACCCGGGCCAGCAGGAAGGGGGTGGTATCCTTGCCGTGGATGCCCTTTTCCACGCTTTCCGCCACGGCTTTGTCGATGGCGGCATTGATGATCTTGTCGTCCATGGCGTACTCGTGGGGGATGGGATTTGTCACCAGCATACCGGTTTTAAGACCCATCTCACGCTGGGCCTTGAAGGCCGCCGCCAGCTCGGAGGGAGTGTCGATGCGGTAATCCACCTTGAAGCCGCTTTTGCGGGTATAGAAGGCGGGCAGCTCCTCGGTGCCGTAGCCGATGACCGGCACGCCCTTTGTCTCCAGATATTCCAGCGTAAGCCCCAGGTCAAGTATGGCTTTGGCACCGGCGCAGACCACCATCACCGGGGTCTGAGCCAGCTCCTCCAGATCGGCGGAGATGTCCATAGTGGTCTCCGCTCCCCGGTGCACGCCGCCCACGCCGCCGGTGGCAAAAACCTGTATGCCGGCCATGTGGGCTATCATCATGGTGGTGGTCACGGTGGTGGCGCCGTCACAGCCCTGAGCTACCAGCACGGGCAGATCCCGCCGGCTGGCCTTGGCCACGTTCCGGCCCGCCTTGCCCAGATATTCAATTTCCGCGCCGGAAAGGCCCGCTTTCAGCCGGCCTCCGATGACGGCCACAGTGGCGGGTACGGCTCCGTTTTCGCGGATGGTCTTTTCCACCAGCATAGCGGTCTCAACGTTTTTCGGATATGGCATACCGTGGGATATTATGGTGCTCTCCAGCGCCACAACGGGTCTGCCCTCTCTCAGGGCGGCTGCCACTTCCGGTGATATGTCGAGATGCTTGTTCATGCGCAGGACTCCTTTTTATTTTGAATTATTTCTAATCTTTCTCCAATGCTTGAGCCTTTATTCTACATATAAATTGACAAAAGTCAAGAAAAGCCTTGACTTTTTCGCCGCGCGTGATATGATTTTGATATCATAAAGATGTGAGGAGGAAATTCTCCATGGAAGAAAAATCTGCTGTGACCGAAGAAAAAATACCAAAGGCAAAAAACGGTATGGGCATAATGATATTGGGCATCGTGCTGCTGGCGGCGTCTGTGGCTGTTTTCGCGCTGGGCGTGTCCGGTATGGCGAAGGCGGAGACTATGGGCGTATCCTATCCCGCCGCGGCGATCATCGAACTTGTGGCAGGTATTTTATACTGGATGGTATGCTGGATGCCCTTTGTGGGCCTCAAGGTCATAAAGCCCAACGAGGCGCTGGTGCTGACCCTTTTCGGCAACTACTACGGCAGTCTGAAAAAGCCGGGCTTTTACTATGTCAATCCCTTCTGCGTGGGCGTGAACCCCGCCGTCAGGGAGCCGGGCGCTGCGGCTGATACTCCGCCGGCAACCTCAGTCGGCACCACCGCGGTGGCGCTGGAGAGTATCCGCAAAAAGGATTCCGCCGCGGGCAAAAAGATATCCCTCAAGGCCATAACCCACAATAACGGCAAGCAGAAGATCAACGATCTTCTGGGCAACCCCATCGAAGTGGGCATAGTGGTGGTCTGGCGGGTGGTGAATACGGCCAAGGCCGTGTTCAATGTGGACGATTACCGGGATTACCTGTCCATACAGGCGGACGCCGCGCTGAGAAATACTGTGCGGCTGTTCCCCTACGACGTGGCCGACGGCGGCGACGATTTTGATCAGGGCCAGCCCTCTCTGCGGGGCAGCAGCCAGAAGGTGGCCAGCCGCATCAAGGAGGAGCTGCAGGGCAAGGTGGACGTGGCCGGGCTTGAAATAATGGAGACCCGCATCACCCATCTGGCCTACGCCCCGGAGATAGCCGCGGCCATGCTGCAGCGCCAGCAGGCCTCCGCCATTATCGACGCCCGCAAAATGATCGTGGACGGCGCTGTGGGCATGGTGGAAATGGCCCTTGAAAAGCTGAAGGAAGGCGACGTGGTGGAGCTGGACGAGGAGCGCAAGGCCGCCATGGTGTCCAATCTGCTGGTGGTGCTGTGCGGCAACAGGGACGCCCAGCCCATAGTCAATTCCGGCAGCATCTACTGAGACCGCGGTCTGATTATTTTAACTGAAGGGAGGCGGATGCGTCGTGGAGGACAAGGGAAAAAAGCAGGTGCCGCTGCGCATATCCGCTTCGCTGTGGAACGACCTTTCCAAATGGGCGGACGACGATTTCCGCTCCATCAACGGGCAGATAGAATATCTGCTCACCGAGTGCGTGAAGCAGCACAAAAAAAACGGCGGCACAACGCCGAAGGATATGTAAAGGAGCAGCAGCATGGATCTTCTTTTCAACTGCGATCTGGACGAATTGAGAAAGTCAAAGTATTTTCCGCTGTTCTGCGTTTTCGCGGCGGTGGATGTGGCGCTGTTCTGCGCGGCCCAGTATTCCCTGCGCCGTCAGACCGCGTTTGCCCGCTGGGGAAAGACCGTGTGGTCGCTGATAACGGATATCGACATCATAGGGCCTATCCTGTACCTGAAATTCGGCAGGAAGCTGCCCTGAATACGAACAGCCTGCCCCGGGCATGGGGAAGGCTTTTTATTTAAGAATTACTAAGGCAAATCCGCTGAAAAGTATGGTAGACTCAGGGCAGAAAGGCGGGATGAACAAATGAAGAAAACAATTTATATAATGCTTTGTTCGCTGATTCTGGCCGGTGCCCTGGCGGGCTGCAGCGCAAGGCCGGAGCCCCCGGACGCCACCTCTGCGCCCGCACAGACGCCCTCGGCCGACCTGACTGCAAAACGGCAGGCCGCCTTTGAAAAGGCCGACGCCCTTGCCGCCGGGTATTATTATGACGACGCGCTGGCGGCGCTGGAGGCGTTTAAAAGCGAAGCCGGCGGGGACGGGCAGACGGAGGACAAGCTGGCGGAGATCAAGGCGGCAAAAGCCGGGCTGGTGAACTATACCGGCGACATACCCCATATCTTTTTCCACAGCCTTATAGTGTATCCGGAAATGGTGTTCAAGGACAAGACCACCCCCATGGGCGGCTACAACGCGGGCTTTTCCGAAAAGGCCGAGATAGAAAAGATACTGCCGGAGCTTTATAAGCGAGGCTATGTGCTGTACGATCTGGATAAATGCTGGACAAAGGTCGATGGCAAGATGACCCGGCAGGAGATAATGCTGCCGGAGGGGAAAAAGCCCCTCATCCTCTCTGTGGACGATGTGGCCTATGCCTACGGCGACGGCTTTGCCCAGAAGCTTATAGTGAAGGACGACGGCAGCCTTGTGAACCTTGTGAAAAATCCCCAGGGTCAGACCGAGGAAATGGCTGACGGCGACGTGCAGGGCGTGGTGGACGCTTTTGTTAAAGAGCACCCGGACTTTTCCTATCAGGGTCACAAGGGCACCTTTGCCCTGACGGGCTATCAGGGGGCTTTCGGCTATTCCTACGACACCGAGGAGGGCCAGGCGGACATTAAAAACGTGGTGGCCGCCCTGAAGGCCGACGGCTGGAATTTTGCCAGCCACAGCTACACCCACAACAGGGACAGATACTACGGCCCCGGCTCAAAGCCGGAAAATATCCGCTACGACATAAATAAGTGGAACGCTGTGGTGCGGCCCTGTCTGGGGGACACACGGCTTTTCATCGCGCCCTTCGGCTATCGTGTGAAGGAGCCGGGCCTGCAATATGTGCTGGACGGGGGCTTCGACATATACTGCACCGTGAACAACAAGATAATAAACGAGTTATATGACGATTACGCCCTCATGTCCCGCATTGAGATAAGCGGCTACTCCATGACCTATTACAAGACCCTTCTGCGCGACAATTTCTTTGACCCGGACACCGTGCTGGACACGGCCTCCCGGCCGCCGGTGACGGCATAAGACAAAAACTCAGCCCGAAACCAGATGGTTTCGGGCTGAGTTTTATTTTATCGACCGGTCTTAATTTTATCAGCCGGCGGCGTTATCGGAAAACATGGTCATTGCTTCGGTATACTCGGCATGGCCGGTGGTACAATCCATATGAAGAAAAACTGCTGGGTGTTACAGCCATGACTGCGTTGCTTG
>CAZLIJ010000135.1:0-4710 GCA_964559305.1 uncultured Oscillospiraceae bacterium
CCTATCGGCGGCGTGGACCCGGCCACCAGAGATTATATAATAAACACAATCATCGGCAACTACGACCCCCAGGCCGCGGTGGTGATCTCCACCCACCTCATAGCCGATGTGGAAAACGCGCTGGACGACGTTATTTTCATTAACCGGGGGCAGATAGTGCTGCAGGCCTCCGCCGACGACGTGCGGGAGAAAAACGGCAAAAGCGTGGACGCATATTTCAGGGAGGTATTCAGATGCTGGGAAAATTGATGAAATACGAGTTCCGTGCCACGGGACACGTTATGCTGCCGCTGCTGGCCTTTCTGCTGGTGTCCGCCGTGGGCGTGAACATATCCGTGCGGCTGATGGAAAACAGCGAGCAGGGCTTTATAAACTTTTTCGGCGGACTTTTGATGGTTCTTTTTGTGCTGGCAATATTTGCCCTGACCATAATGAGCGTGGTGGTCATGGTACAGAGATTTTATAAAAATCTTCTCACCGACGAGGGCTATCTCATGTTCACTCTGCCGGTGTCGGTCCACGGACTGATGTGGTCCAAAATCCTCGTGTCCGCTGTGTGGTTCGTGGTGACATTTGCCGCGGATATGCTGGCCGGCTTCATCTCCATATTCAAGGTTGAAATGATAAACGGGCTGGGTCAGTCGTTCAAAAACATATTCAGCGATATCTCTGCCCAGTACGCCCTGAACGGCGCGGCCTTTGCGGTGGAGTTCATCATTATCGTGTTTCTGGCCTGCGCGGGTATGTGCCTGCTGTTTTACGCGTCCATGTCCGTGGGCTTCAGCTTCCCAAGAAATAAATGGCTTTTGTCGGTGGTGTTCTTTTTCGTGTTCCAGATAGCCATGCAGTTTTTGGGCCTGGGCGGAATATTCACGTGGGCCAGCGTGGGTTCCGTGAACCAGCTTTCGGTGCTGGGAGCCATACATTCTTCCATCTGGGTGCTGATAGCAGGGGAGCTGGCGCTGTGCGCAATATTCTATGTCATAACCTGGCTAATGCTGAAAAAGCGCCTCAATCTGGAGTGACAGCTTACTAACAGGAAACCCGTCCCCGAAAGGGGACGGGTTTCCTGTTATAATCTTGCTTTCACAGCGGCGATAAATTCGCCGGAGCTTACATATGAAGCGCTCTCTGTCAGCGCGGCCAGATCCTTTGTCATTATACCCGCCGCGATGGTGTCCAGCGCGGCCTTTTCAAGCCGGGCGGCAAAGTCCGATAGCGCCCCGTTTCCGTCCAGCTCGCCCCGCTTTGAAAGAGCGCCGGACCAGGCAAAGATGGTGGCCACGGGGTTGGTGGAGGGGGTTTCGCCCTGAAGATATTTATAGTAGTGGCGGGTGACAGTGCCGTGGGCGGCTTCAAATTCGTAGTTCCCGTCCGGGGATACCAGCACGCTTTTCATCATGGCGATGGAGCCGAAGGCGGCGGAGACCATGTCGCTCATCACGTCCCCGTCGTAGTTTTTCAAGGCCCAGATGAAGCCGCCTTCGGAGCGGATGGCCCGGGCCACCGCGTCGTCGATGAGGGTGTAGACGTATTTTATGCCGGCCCCCTCGAATTTTTCGCGGTACTCCTTGTCATACATGGTCTGGAAGGTATCCCGAAAGACCCCGTCGTAGGTCTTGGAAATGGTGTCCTTGGCGGCAAACCACAGATCTTCACCCATGCCCAGCGCGTAGTCAAAGCAGGAGCGGGCAAAGGAGGCAATGGAGGAATCCTTGTTGTACATTCCCTGCAAAACGCCGGGGCATTCAAAATCGTATATCTTTTCCCGGAAGCTCTCGCCGTTTTCGCCGGTGAACAGAAGCTCGCCCGCGCCCTTGCCCGGCACCCGGTATTCCACGGCTCTGTACAGGTCGCCGTAGGCGTGGCGGGCCACCGTGATGGGCTTTTTCCATGTGCGCACATAGGGCGCGGCGCCGGGCACGGGGATGGGGGTGCGGAACACGGTGCCGTCCAGTGCGGCGCGGATGGTGCCGTTGGGACTTTTATACATGCGCCGGAGCTTATATTCCTCCATGCGCCTGGCGTTGGGGGTTATGGTGGCGCATTTTACGCCCACATGCCATTTTTTGATGGCCTGGGCGGCCTTGAGGGTGACGGCGTCGTCGGTGGCGTCCCGGTTTTTAAGACCCAGATCGTAATACTCGGTCTTAAGGTCGATATAGGGCAGCAGCAGCTCGTCCTTTATCATCTGCCACAGCACCCGGGTCATCTCGTCCCCGTCCATCTCAACTATGGGGTTTTGTATGACGATCTTAGTCATTTTCTGCCCTCCCTGTACCAGTTCATAAGGCAGCCGTCCAGCAGTATCTCCCGCTCCTCACGGGTCAGAGGGCCGATGGAGAAAGTATACTCTTTGCCGTTCACATAGCCTTTTATCTCGTCCGCGCCGGAGCTGAGGGCCTTTCGCACGCCAATAAGCTCGATCTTGTCACCGGGGGCATAGTCAAAGGTCGCGTCGGGGGCTATCACCAGCGGCAGCATACCCCAGTTGATGCAGTTGGAGCGGTAGCGCTTTGTGGCAAATTTGCGGCAGATGTTGGCCGCGCCGCCCAGCACCCGCTGGCAGGAAGCGGCCTGCTCCCGAGCGCTGCCGTCCCCGGGGCATTCGGCAAATATGCAGGAGGCTGTGCCAGCAGCCTGTAGAGCCTTGGCCCGG
Source organism: uncultured Oscillospiraceae bacterium (assembly GCA_964559305.1). Taxonomy (GTDB): domain Bacteria; phylum Bacillota; class Clostridia; order Oscillospirales; family Oscillospiraceae; genus UBA2922. Next base: position 2,660 of record CAZLIJ010000135.1, read on the forward strand.
GAAACATATTCCGGCTCCCGGCGGGAAAGGGCAAATTCCGCCAGCTTAAGAGGGTTGGAGCGGTAGGAGCTGGTCTCGCCGGAGGGTATAAGCTCGTCAGTGGTGGTGACAGGGTCGTGGATAACGGCGGCCAGCACCATTGTAAGATCCTCCGGCAGGGGGGCTATCTCCGGCCAGGGGGTGATGTTGGGGCCGAATTTAAGCTCGGCTGCGGCATCGGGCCTTCCATAGCCGAAGTACACCCGCTTTTCATATATGGAGCTGTCGAAAGAGCATTCATGCTCCGCCGGGGGAGCATAATCTATCTCCGCGGCGGAGGTGAGTACGCCGCCGTTTGCCGCTGTGGCGGCAATGGAGCGGGCGTCCATAAGAGCCACGCCGGAAAGCTGCCCGTCGGCAGGGCGGGAGCCCTCCCGGTTGGGGAAGTTGCGGGTGGTGTGGCGGATGGAGAGAGCGCCGTTTGCCGGCACATCCCCCGCGCCGAAGCAGGGGCCGCAGAAGCAGGATTTGAACAGCGCGCCCGCGCCCATCAGCTCCTCCTGCACGCCGGAGCGAATAAGCTCCATATTTACCGGCAGGGAGGGCGGATATACGGACAGGGAAAACTCCCCCGCGCCGATGCTCCGGCCCCGCAGTATGGCGGCGGCCTGGGCGATATTGTCGTACATACCGCCGGAGCAGCCGGCGATGACACCCTGCTGCACATATATATTTCCGTTTTTCACTTTTGAGCAAAGATCCAGCTTCACCTTGCCGCCGAACTGCTTTTCAGCCCGCTTTTCGCACTCTCTTAAAATATCGCCTGGGTTTTCCTTAAGCTCCCGGATTGTGTAAGCCTCCGAGGGGTGGAAGGGCAGGGCGATCATGGGCTCTACCGAGGAAAGGTCTATGGACACCATGGCGTCATAGCAAGCGCCCTCTTCCGGCGACATGGCCTTGTATTCCTCCGGACGGCCATGGACGCGGAGGTATTCCGCCACCTTTTCGTCGGTGCTCCATATGGAGGACAGGCAGGCGGTCTCGGTGCTCATAACATCTATGCCGATGCGGTAGTCCATGGGCAGAGCTTTTATGCCCGGCCCGGCAAATTCCAGCACAGCGTTTTTCACGAAGCCGTTTTTATATACGGCGCCGCACAAGGCGATGGCAACATCGTGAGGGCCGACGCCCCTTTGGGGCGCGCCGGTGAGATACACAAGTATGACCCTGGGCGCGGGCACATCGTAGCTGTCACCCAGAAGCTGCTTTACGATCTCCGGGCCGCCCTCGCCGATGCCCATGGTGCCAAGAGCGCCGTAGCGGGTGTGGCTGTCTGAGCCCAAAATCATTTTGCCGCAGCCGGACATCATCTCCCGGGCGTACTGATGTATAACGGCAGTGTTGGCCGGAACATATATGCCGCCGTATTTTTCGGCGGCGGACAGGCCGAAAACGTGGTCGTCCTCATTTATCGTGCCGCCAACGGCGCAAAGGCTGTTGTGGCAGTTGGTGAGCACATAGGGCACGGGAAAGCTTTCAAGCCCCGAGGCCCGGGCGGTCTGGATGACGCCCACATAGGTTATATCGTGAGATATGAGAGAGTCGAAGCGGAGCTTCAACACATCTCCACCGGAGCTTTGGTCATGGGCGGCCATGATGCGCCCCGCCATGGTCTTTTCCCGGCCGGATGGGGAGGGAGCCGAAGCGCACTGTGCCGGCGCGCCGCCCTGCCAGACCACCGGTCCGGAATGAAGGGTTATCATGCAATCACTTCCTGAATATCATATAATCACGGGTCTTACGCAATGCTGATATTATGGCATAAGGCGGTAAATATTGCAAGACTTTTGCAGATTTTTAAATTTAATATTGCATACATCCGGCTTTGATATCCAATATTTAGGTCATTTTGGAATAAGTGTGCAATTTTTATAAATAAAGCTTGCAAAAAAGTAGACCTTAGGTTATGATGGCGCCATTACACTGAATAAAGGACGAAGCAAACATGGACATGTATTCATCCGACATAGACCTCAGCGAAAATCTGGAAAAACTGAACGCGGATATTAAGC
>CAZLIJ010000136.1:0-4675 GCA_964559305.1 uncultured Oscillospiraceae bacterium
CAGGATCTCATTTTCCGCTCGGTGTCTCAGGAGGGCAAGAACCTTTTCATGGTGGGCGACGTGAAGCAGGCCATATACCGCTTCCGGCTGGCTGACCCCGCCATATTCACCGCGAAATACGATTCCTACAAGGACTCCTCCGCCGCCGCTGAGGGGGAGCCCCGCCGGGTGCTGCTGAGAGAAAATTTCCGCTCCCGGAGGGAGATAATCGACGGGGCCAACGGCATTTTTGCCGCCTGTATGTCAAGAGATATGGGCGAGGTGGACTATGACGACGCTGCCGCGCTGCGCTGCGGGGCCGGCTACCCCGGCACGGTTCCCCCGCCGGAGCTTTTGCTCATAGACACCCCCGCCGGGGACGACGATGAAGCCCCCGACAAGGTGCTCAACGAAGCCCGGGTGACAGCGGCCATGATAAAAAAACTGGTGGACGAGGGCACGGAGGTATTCGATAAGGGCGCGGCGCGGCCCATGAACTACGGGGACGCGGCCATACTTTTGCGCTCGGCCAACGCCGTGGGGGGCGTATACCGCCGGGCGCTCTCGGAGCTGGGCATTCCGGTGGGTTCCGGGCAGGGCGGAGGCTTTTTCACCTCCATCGAGGTGTCCTGCGTCATGTCCCTGCTGGCAGTGATAGACAATCCCCGGCAGGACGTGCCCCTTATCGCCGTTCTGCGCTCCCCGGCGGTGGGCTTTACCGCCGACGAGCTTTCTGCCGTGCGCGGCTGCGACAAAAGGTCGGATTATTACACCGCGCTGAAAAAAGCCGCCGAAAACGGCGGCAAGGCCGGGGCCTTTATGGAAATGCTGGCAAGACTGCGGGACGCCGCCCCTGATACCCAGCTGGGGGAATTTATCTGGCGGATATATAACGAGCTTGACCTGCCGGCGCTATGCTCTGCCATGACCGACGGCGGCACAAGACTTCAAAATCTTATGCTGCTGTTCGAATACGCCAAAAAATTTGAAGCCACCGGCTACCGGGGCGTCCACCGCTTTGTCCAGTGGCTGCGCCGCCTTGCCGACAGGGGACAGGAGCCGGATACCGGCGGCGCTCAGGGCGTGGCCATAATGTCTGTGCACAGGTCCAAGGGTCTTGAATTCCCGGTGGTATTTCTCTGCGACACAGGCCGGCGCTTTAACCGGCAGGACAGCCGCAGCACAGTGCTTGTCCACCCCGCGCTGGGGCTGGGGCCAAAGACCACCGATCTTGAAAAGCGCATTGAATATCCCACGCTGGCCCGCACCGCCATAAAGCTTCGAACCGACAGGGAAATGCTGTCGGAGGAGATGCGGCTGTTATATGTGGCCGTGACCCGGGCAAAGGAGAGGCTATATATCACGGCCTCCATGAAAGACCCCGCCGCCCAGGTGGAAAAGCTTCGCGCCGGGGCAAGCTCCCCCGCGCCGCCAGAGCTTTTGCGCCAGGCTCAGTGCCCGGCCCAGTGGCTCATATACGCCGCCCTTGCCAACGGCATAAAGCTGGAGTATAAAGACCGTGAGAAAGAAAACAAGCCGGCTTCAGAGCCCGTGGAGCCCCCCGCGCCGGAGCCGGACGAGAAGATCATGGCGGAGCTTCAGCGGCGGCTGAATTTTGCCTATCCCCACGCTGCCGCCGTGTCCCTGCCCAGCAAGGTTACTGCCACGGAGCTCAAATCAAGACTCAGCGACATAGACCCGGAATCCGGCGTGCTGGCGCCCAGACCCTTTGGGGAATTCCGCGCCCCGGACTTTTCAAAGTCCGCCAGACCCCTAACCGGCGCCCGCCGGGGCACCGCCACCCACATAGCCCTGCAATATATGGACTTTGCCGGGGCTACAAAGCCCGGCGGAGCCGCGCGGGAGATAAAAAGGCTGGCAGACAGCGGATTACTGAGCCCCGAGGAAGCCGAAGCCGTGGACGGAAAAGCCATCGAAACGCTGATGAACTCCCCGCTGGGAGGGCGTATGCGGGCTGCCGAAAAGCTCAACAGGGAATTTCGCTTTTCCGTGCTGCTGCCGGCGGAGGACTTTTTCCCCGGCGGCGGGGAGGACGAGCTTTTGCTCCAGGGCGCGGTGGACTGCTGGTTTGAGGAAGCTGACGGCGTGGTTATAGTGGATTATAAAACCGACAGCGTGACGGCGGAGGAGACTGCCGGCCGGGCGGAATTCTACGCCCCCCAGCTGCGCGCTTACGCGCTGGCCGTGACTGCCGTGACGGGAAAACCGGTCAAAGAGGCCTTTTTATACTTCCTCAGGCCGGGAAAAGCGGTCAAAATGGAAAAAAAGCTCTGATTTTCCGAAAAAAAGCATTGCATATGCCCGGGGGCTGTGCTACAATTCACTGTGCGTCTTGTATCCGTGCCAGAAACACTCAAGACAGCCTAAGAAGGAGATACAGAACAATGAGAGAAGGAATACATCCCGATTACCAGCAGACCACCGTCAGATGCGCCTGCGGCGCCGTGTATCACACCGGCTCCACCAAAAAGGACATCACCGTTGAAATCTGCGCCAAGTGCCATCCGTTCTACACCGGCAAGCAGAAGCTGGTCGACACCAGCGGCCGCGTGGATAAGTTCAACAGAAAGTACGGCCTGAAGTAATCGGATATTGTGGTATATAAAGCCCGCGTATTAACGCGGGCTTTTGCCATAGGATAAACCGTGTGCGAGCCCAGCGAAGCGGGTCGGACACGGAAAAGGAGCCCCGGCGATATGGACGAGCTTGCTCCGGCAACGCTGCAAGCGAGCAATATCGCCCGGGGGGACGCAACGCGGGCTTTTGCCATAGGATAAACCGTGTGCATACTATAATAATAAATTCGAATTACCGAAGGACTGATTACAATAGAAAATACCGAAACAAAAAAAGAGCGGGCTGTGCTGGCCGGCCTGTGCGCCGCCTGCATGGACGAGCGGGAGCGCTCCTGCGACGAGTCCATGGAGGAGCTGCGGGCGCTGGTGGAGACCGCCGGCGGCGAGACTGTCGGAATGATGATGCAAAACCGCCCTACCCCCGATCCCCGCAGCTTCATCGGCGACGGCAAAGTGCGGGAGCTTAAGGAGCTTATAGAAATGAACGGCTGCGATCTGGCAGTGTTCGATAACGAGCTGAGCCCCTCTCAAACGAGAGTGCTGGAGGAGGAGCTGGGGGTGCACGTCCTTGACCGCTCCGGCCTTATACTGGACATTTTTGCCCAGAGAGCCAGAACCAGAGAAGGCCAGCTGCAGGTGGAGCTGGCCCAGTATAACTATCTTCTGCCCCGGCTGACCGGTATGTGGACCCATCTGGTGCGCCAGAACGCCGCCGGCGGCAAAAGCCCCATCGGCACCCGCGGCCCCGGCGAAACTCAGCTGGAGACCGACCGCCGCCACATCCGCCGCAAAATTCAGAAGCTGGAAGAAGAACTGGCGGAGGTAAGAAAGGTGCGGGGCACCCAGCGCCGCCGCCGGGAGAAAAACGCCATGCCCATGGTGTGCCTTGTGGGCTACACAAACGCGGGCAAATCCACCCTTTTGAACTGCCTTACAGGCTCGGACATCCCGGCTAACGACAGGCTTTTTGACACGCTGGACACCACCACCCGCCGCCTGAGGATAAACGAGACTCAGGAGGTGCTGATGAGCGACACCGTGGGCTTTATCCGCAAGCTGCCCACCCACCTCATCGAGGCCTTCAAGGCCACGTTGGAGGAGCTTTCCTACGCTGACGCGCTGGTGCACGTCATCGACATATCCAATCCCGAATGGGAGGAGCAGGCTCGGATAGTGGATGAGCTTATAGTGAAGCTGGAAGCGGAAAAGACCCCCTGCGTGAGAGTTTTCAATAAGTGCGACCGCTACGCGGGCATACTGCCCCACGGGGAGGATGTGGTGTGCATTTCCGCAAAGACCGGCGAGGGCGCGGACGTGCTGGTGGAAAAGCTGGCCAAAATTCTGGACAGGGGCCGGACCCGCCGCACTCTTACCATACCCTATGCCGAAGCCGGAGCGTTGGACAGACTGAACCGGGACGCGGTGGTGACAAAGACCGAATACACCGACGACGGGATCGTGGTTCAGGCCATAATACCCAACTCCCAGCTGGGCCGCTACGCCAAATTCATACCCGGGTTTGAACCGCCCCGGGAAGACTGGGAAAAGTAAGAGGACGCGCCATGAGCGAATATTTCATCCCCGCCGGGGCGGGAGAAGCGGAGTACGACGAAAAGCGCTCCCGCTTTCTCGGCCACATCGCCTTTGCTCCCTCCGAGGAGGAGGCTAAGGCCTTCGTGGCGGAAATGAAAAAGAAATACTACGACGCCCGTCACAACTGCTGGTGCTACATTATAAAAGACGGGCCGGAGCGCTATTCCGACGACTCCGAGCCGCAGGGCACCGCCGGCATACCCATGCTGGAGGTGCTGCGCCGGGCGGGCGTGACCAACGCCGTGTGCGTAGTGACCCGCTACTTCGGCGGGGTGCTTTTGGGGGCGGGGGGTCTTTTGCGAGCCTATACAAGAGCCGCCGCCGACGCACTGGACGCCGGGGGCATTTCCGCCGTGAGAAACTGGACAGAGCTGGAAATACCCTGCTCCTACGCCCTTTTGGAGCGGATAAAAAACGAGCTTGCCGCCTTTGACGGGCTGCTGACGGATGTGGATTACGGCGCGGAGGTCACTGTGCATGTTTTGGTGCCGGAAGAAAAGACCCCG
>CAZLIJ010000137.1:0-4657 GCA_964559305.1 uncultured Oscillospiraceae bacterium
TGGTGGTGGCGGAGCCGGTTTCGGACTGCTCGGCGATCTTCTTGACAAACTTATAGTCGCTGGAGGTGTAGACCTCGGTAATGATGCCGATGACAAGACCAACCACCAGACCGGAGATGATGGCGATGGAAGCCCTCATGCTGCCGAAGAACATCTGGCTGAATATCAGAGAGGCGACGACCACAAGGCCGGCGGATACATAGGAACCCATGCTCAGAGCCTTCTGGGGGTTGGCGCCTTCCTTGCCGCGCACAAAGAATGTGGCGATAACGGAGGCCAGAATGCCGCAGGCGGCAATTATAAGCGGATAGATGACGCCGGCGCCGTTGAAGATACCCACAACGGAAACGCCCAGAGTGAGTGCGGAGACCAGAGCGCCAACATAGGACTCGAAAAGATCGGCGCCCATGCCGGCCACGTCGCCCACGTTGTCGCCCACGTTATCAGCGATAACAGCGGGGTTGCGGGGGTCATCCTCGGGTATGCCGGCCTCAACCTTGCCGACAAGGTCGGCGCCCACGTCGGCAGCCTTGGTGTATATGCCGCCGCCCACACGCGCGAACAGCGCGATGGAGGAAGCGCCCAGGGAGAAGCCGAAGAGTATGTCGTAGTTGCCGGTGATGATATAGATTATGCTGCAGCCCAGCAGACCAAGACCCACAACGCACATACCCATGACAGAGCCGCCGGAGAAGGCGATGCCGAGAGCCTTGTTCATACCGCCGTCGATAGCGGCCTGAGCGGTGCGGACGTTGGCCTTGGTGGCCACGTTCATGCCGAAGAAGCCCGCGGCGATGGAGAACAGCGCGCCAACCACAAAGCAGATGCCGGTGGCCCAGTTAATAAAGAACCCGATCAGCAAAAGGAGAACGACAATAAAAATTGCGAGGATCTTGTACTCGGCATTAAGAAAAGCCTGAGCACCCTCGCGAATAGCGCCGGCGATCTCCTGCATATGCTCGTTGCCGGGTGCTGCCTTTGAGACCACAGAGGCCTTATAGGCGGCAAACAGCAGTGCGATAACAGCCAAGATCGGGGCAAGCCAGATGAGAGATTCCATTACACAACTCACTCCTACAAAAAATTACTGTTGCGCCGGGCATGCCCAGCGCGTTTATGTATTTTATACTATTGTTCCCCAAAAATCAATGAATTCCTGGTAACGATTAGTGTAACTTCACCAAATTTATTGAAACTCACAAATCAATGGGGGTATTTGGGGCGAAGGTAGGCATATTTAACAAATTGTTCATTATTTCACTATCCGAATATTGTAAATCCTGCCTGTCAGCCCTGTCCCATCCGCCATACCACCGCGCATACCTCACAGCGGGAAATGCTGTATGAGGGGCGAAAGACGCGGCTTGTGCCCGTAAGAGTGCCGTCCATGATCCCGGCGGCGTAAAGAGCGGTGATATACGGGTCGTTTACGTCGGAATAGGGGGACTGCCCTGCGTCAGGCGACAGTTTCAGCGCCTTGGCCGTAGTTTGCCCTATGAAAAGCCTTGTGGCGGCGGCGTCAAGATTATCAAGCTTACCAGCAGACGCGATACCCTCCCGCAGGGCAAGATCCCGGTAGCCGCTGGCCCAGTGGCTGCCGGTGGACTGCTGGGGGCCGTAGCCCGCGGCCAGCAGAATAAGCTTCAGAGCTTCACCCACGGTGACGCTTTTCTGAGGACGGAAAGTACCGTCGGGATAACCGCTGACCACGCCTTTGGCGGCAAGATCGGACACATAGCTGTAATACCAGGCGGAGCTTGGAACGTCACTGAACGAAACGCCGCTGAACGTGTAGTTCAGCGCAGAGGCCGCGTTGAGCATACCGCCGGTGACTGTCTTGCCGGAAAGGGAGGCCATGGGAGTGACAGTGTCCAGTATTATGCTTTTAACATTACTCAGTGTCGCGGTGGGAAAGTGGGAGTATACAAGGGCTGCCACGCCGGTTACCATGGGCGCCGCCATGGATGTGCCGGTCATGTAATACTTTTTGCCGTCGGCGCCGTAGCCCAGAATGTCGGTGCCGGGCGCGCCCAGATCAACGGATACGGCGCCGTAGTTTGACGAAGGCGAAAGAGAACCGTCGCTGCGGACATTAGTAACGGAAATAATGTTGTCAAGGTCAAAGGCGGCGGGATAAACGGGGGAGGAGTCGGAATCCGCTCCGCTGTTTCCAGAGGCGCAGACAAACAGCATTGTGGAGCCACTGATGGCGTTATACAGCGTTGAGCTGTATTTTGATATGCCCAGACTGAGATTTACTATTGACGCTCCGTTGGCCTGAGCGTATTTTATGGCGTCGGCAATGTCGGAGGTGTTGCCGGAGGAAGTGGCGCCGTCAAAGGCCTTTAGCACCATTATGTCCACATTGTCGGTACAGCCGCATATGCCGGCTATGCCGGTGCTGTTGCACTGGGCGGCAATGGTGCCGGCGCAGTGAGTGCCGTGGCTGTCCTGCCCGGAGATGTGCAGCACGTTGCTGCCGTCTCTGAAATTCCAGCCGTTTACGTCATCCACATAGCCGTTGCCGTCGTCGTCAAGGCCGTTGCCGGGAATCTCATCGTCGTTAGTCCACAGATGATCTGCAAGGTCTGCGTTATCAGTGTCAACGCCGGTGTCAATAATGGCAACCGTTACTCTGCGCCCGGCTGAGGCGGCGTAGGCGTCCCACGCGGCGCTCATGTCTATATCCACCCCCGCCGCGGCTCTGACGCTTTCGCTGCCGGGGTTGTTGGGATAAAAGCTGCCGTTGTTTTCCAGAGCCCACTGGTAATCGTAATACTCGTCCGAGGCGCGAAAAGCCAGGGCTGATCCCGGCAAAACAAGGGAAAATACCAGCACCAGCGCAAGAACAAAAGCAGTGTTTTTAGTGAAAAATATTTTTTTCATAATTTCTTTCTTCCCGAATTTTTGTAGGTATGTTATCATAACAGTGTTAAAATAACAATAAATTCCGGGTTTAACAAAATTTTTAATTTTAAACTATAATGTAATATACTATAAGAAACAAGGCGGTGAAGCGGTTGCAGGAGAACACTTATTTCAAGCACTATGAGGGGGCAGACCCCTATATTTTTATAAGCTACGCCCACAGTGATTCCGGCGAGGTAATGAAAATACTCACAGATATGCACCGGCGGGGCTTCAGACTCTGGTACGACGAGGGCATAGAAGTCGGCTCCGAATGGCAGGAGTGCATCGCGTCCCATCTTATGGACGCGGACATGATGATAGCCTTCATCTCCAACGCGTACATGAAATCCGACAACTGCCGCAAGGAGATGTCCTATGCGCTTTCAAAGAAAAAGAAAGTCATCAACATCTTTCTTGAGGAAACGCGGCTCTCCCCGGGCATGGAATTGCAGCTGGGCAATATATACGCGATAATGAAGTACACATACCCCAGCGACGGATATTTTTACGCCAAGCTCTACGGCGCGGAGATGTTCAAGGTGCATAACTACGGCTGCGGCGACACTGAGGTGGATTTCACCAAAAAAGACGAGCGCGCCGCCGAAAGACAGCAGCGGGTCAGCCGCAAGAAAAAGCCGGCGGAAAAAACAAAAAAACCGCGAAAAAAATGGGTGGCGCCGCTGGTGGTATTCTGCTTGCTGCTGGCTCTGGTCATCGCCGGCGCGGTGGTGGGCTATTTCAACGGGTATCTTCAGCGTTTGACCACCGATACGGTGAAGCCGGTCACGCTTGCCGGGGATACCGTGGCTGTATTTGAAAACAAAACAGTTGAAAAGGCGGCCCGGGAATATACGGGGAAAAGCAGCGGAGATATAACCGTTTCAGAGCTTACGGGGCTTACGTCCCTGTACATAGCGGGCGATGAATACTGGTTCACTCAGCCCCAGAAGGGCATTTTTGCGGCAGCAACTGAGGACAAGGCGGAGCTGATAGACCCCGACGGCAGGATCCGCACCGTATCCAGAGGCGACATAAGCTCCCTTGCCGATTTTGCCTATTTTCCCAGCCTTACAACACTGTGGCTGCAGTTTGAAAGTCTCGGCTCGCTGGAGACCATGCCTGCCTGCCTGATAGAGCAGCTCAATATAGCGGGCAACCGGGTAACATCTCTCAATGGCATCTGTAATCTTTCAAAACTGCGGGAGCTGACCACGGACGGCTGTCCGCTGAAGGATCTCGCATCGCTTGAAAAGTGTCTGGATCTGCGGGACGCCAGTTTTCTGGGCGGAAATGTCTCCGATTATTCTGTGATAAAACCCCTTGTGAAGTTTACTTCCGCGGCGGTGTCCAACTCCACCCTCAGCGAGATACAGCCCATTCTTAACAACGGCCATCTCAGCTCTTTGTATCTTGAAAACTGCGATGTGCGCGGAGCGTTTTTCCGCTCCTTCGATAAGGAGAGAAAGCTGGTGTCGCTGACCATGGTCGGGTGCAAGCTGGATTCACTCACTAATATAGAGGAGTTTACAGCTCTTGCCGAGCTGGACATAGAATCGACCACCGGGATAGCCGACTGGTCGCCCATAACCCAGCTGCCCGCGCTGACAGTGCTGCAGATAGACAAGGCCATGGAGGAACCCATGGCGGCCATAACAGGCTCTGCCGCTTTTGAAGTAAAAGTAAAATAGAAATAGTCCGCAAAGCTTATCGCTTTGCGGACTTTGTTTATGCCAGCAGCAGCATCACC
>CAZLIJ010000138.1:0-4590 GCA_964559305.1 uncultured Oscillospiraceae bacterium
TGGGAGAAAAGCAACCTGACTCTTGAAGAAGCTGCTCAGTATTTTAACATCGGAATGAATAAGATACGAGATTTAACGAATGAGGACAGATGCCCGTTTGTTCTTTGGATCGGCAGCCGCAGACTGGTAAAGCGGGTAAAATTCGAGGAATACTTGAACAATCAGTATTCAGTATAAAGTGAGGAGGAATAAAGATGGTCCAGAAGCAGAAAAGCCGCGCCAAGAAAATGAAGCCAGGCGTCCGGTTTGATAATAAGCATGTTAGGCTGCGCACTGGAGAAACTCAGCGGGACAACGGAAGCTATCAGTACCGGTGGACATCACTCGACGGGCAGCGGCATTCCGTATATGCTCCAACGCTGGAGAAGCTGCGTGAGCAGGAAGAACTGGTCATCGTTGATAAGCATGACGGAATCAAAACCGACGTTAAAAGCCGCACCGTCAATGAGCTTTTTGATCTCTGGTGTCAGTTAAAGCGCGGAATCAAAGATAGCACCTTTAAGAACTACATTTATATGTATGAGATGTTCGTCAAGCCGACTTTCGGACGCAACCGCGTTGTCGCAGTCAAAAAGTCAGATGTCAGAAAGTTTTATAACGAGCTGGCCGATGGTAAAGTGCTGAAGATCGCGACAATCGATAATGTTCACAACGTTCTGCATCAGGTGTTTCAGGTTGCAGTTGATGACGCATACATACGAATGAATCCGACAGATAATATGCTGAAGGAGCTGAAACTCTCCCACAATTTTGATTCTGAAAAGCGCAAGGCGTTGACTCTGCCCCAGCAAGAGCTTTTCATGGATTTTTTGGAAAGACGGCCCCAATACAACCACTGGTATCCGGTGTTCTATATTATGGTCAACACCGGTATGCGCGTAGGTGAGTTGACCGGGTTGAGATGGCAGGACGTAGATTTGGAAGGCGGCATGATCAGTGTCAATCACACGCTTGTCTATTATAATCACCGTGACGAGAAGGGCTGCTACTTCAGCATCAACACCCCGAAAACAAAAGCCGGAGAACGCGTAATTCCCATGACGGACGGTGTGAGAAAAGCATTTCAGATGGAAAAACAGTATCAAGAGGATACAGGGTTAGAGAGCATTGGGAGAGTGGACGGCTATGATAATTTCATTTTCGTCAATCGAGACGGTCATGTGCAGCATCAGGGAACGCTGAACAAGGCGATAAAACGGATTACGCGCGACTGTAATGACGAAATACTGGAAAAATGCAGCGAAGGTTCTGACCCGGTATTACTTCCCAATTTCAGCTGTCACAACCTCCGACATACGTTCGCCACACGCTTATGTGAGTCGGGTATCAATCTGAAGGTCATTCAAGATGTCCTCGGACATGCTGATGTTTCGACCACCATGAACATTTATGTGGATGTCACTAATGACCTCAAGAAGAAAGAAATCGCTTCTTTTGGAGCCTTTATCAATTCCGACAGGCAGACAAACGCTTGAATACCAGCTTTACAAATGGGCCTTACAGATTACATACATCTGTGAGGCCCATTTTGCACATTTCTCTTTTCCCGGACGTCGAACTATACTGAAGTCACGAGCAAAGGGGGCTTCAGTTATGGATAATAGTCTGGCGTATGTACACCCGGAACTAATTGCTGAATGGTCGGTGAAAAATGCGCCGATGTTGCCGCAACAGATTTCATACGGTTCAAACAAGATCGTATGGTGGCACGGCGCTTGTGGGCATGAATGGCAGGCAAGCCCGAAAAGCAGGTCTGCTGGAGAAAAGTGTCCGATCTGTTCGGGGGCGAGAGTCGTCGAAGGCATCAATGACCTGAAGACGCTTTATCCTATGCTCGCATCGGAATGGTCACCCAAAAACGGAAAGTTGAAATCGACGATGGTCAGTCCCGGTTCTCACAAGAAAGTGATTTGGTCAGGCTCCTGTGGCCATGAATGGACAGCGTCGGTGAAAAGTCGTGCTCAGGGAACCGGATGCCCATATTGCTCACACAATCTCGTGTTGCCTGGCTTCAACGATCTGGAAAGCCTTTTCCCAGAGGTTGCTGCGGAATGGTCTGATCGGAACCTGCCGTTGCTGCCTTCCATGGTCACGGCGTTTGCAAACCGAAAGGTTTGGTGGAAATGCAGTAATGGTCACGAATGGAATACGCTTATCTCAACGCGCGCCTATGGGAGCAAATGCCCTTATTGCGGTGGTATTCTGCTGTTGAAAGGTTTTAACGACTTTGCGACAAAACAGCCGCAGCTTGCGGAGGAATGGTCAGACCGAAATTTACCGCTTACGCCGGATGCAATCAATGAGAAATCTCAGAAGAATGTTTGGTGGCATTGTAAGACCTGCGGCTATGAATGGAAGTCTCTTGTGAAATCGAGGGTAAAGGGAGCAGCCTGCCCGGCTTGCGCTGAACGAGCAGTTCAACCCGGTTATAATGACCTGGCGACCACCGATCCCGAATTGGCGGCAGAATGGGATGCCCCAAGGAATGCGTCAGCGCCCTCTGCGGTCTCGAGATATTCAAAGAAAAACGTGTGGTGGAGATGCCCGCAGGGCCATGAGTGGAAGGCCAGTATCTTTGACAGGGCAATAGAGAAAACAAGCTGCAAAATCTGTGAGCAAGAATACCACGAATGGTTTCCCCAGCTTTTGGTTCTGTACTATGCGAAGGAGAATAATCTGTCTGCGATCCTTGATACTTCAGAGATAACAGGAATTAAGATGGATGTATACATACCTGAGCTTAACCTGGCAATGGACTTTTCTGCAAAAGCCAGAATTAAGGAGGCAGATATAGAAAAACACATCTGCTATAAAAATGGAATCAGTCTCGTTCATGTGCCATATAATCAAGGCGATTCTGAGATTCGTATGGCGCACAAGATAAAGACCGTGCTGCAAAGCCGCCATGTGTACATATTATCGGAGGAAGGAGAAGACGTTCAATGCGTTCGCGGTTTGTTCTACGCATGGAAGGGCACAGAAAAGATTTGACTCTTTGAGCAATACTGAATCACATCAGGTGTTGAAAAAAGCTCAGATCCATGATAAACTACATTTACGCTATGTTGGCCAAAACGGCACTTACACCACTTAAGCCACAGGTTACGCCACGGTACTTATAGCAGTATAAGATTATATAGAATCTTATAGGTGGCGGCGAAAAGATGGAACGGATTACATAGGTGTGTATAAGGTTGTAGTCATGAGTATTGAGTCCATTCAAAAAATCCCCACCATGAGACCCTTCAGCGAATAAGAAAAAGCGGGACGTGTACACGTCCCGCTTTTTTTCGTGGAAACCGCACCCGGTAACCGGGGGCGAGAGCCGGATCAGATCTCGCCCTCCTGCCGCTGCCGCAGCATCCGGTATCCCACGCCGATATGCGTTTGAATATAGCGGGGATGGGCCGGGTCTGCCTCCAGCTTTTTCCGTAAGGTAGCCATAAACACGCGCAGCGACGGCGTGTCCGACGCGGAGGGACTTCCCCAGATTTCGCTGAGGATGTAGTGGTGCGTGAGGACCTTGCCGGTGTTTTTGGCCAGAAGGCATAGGAGCTTATATTCCAGCGGGGTCAGATGGACCTCCTCGCCCTCCAGATAGGCGCAGCCGGCGGCATAGTCGATGCAAAGGCCGCCGTTTTCATACAGACTGGCTGCGTCGCTGGCCTTTTCCGCATCGTAACGCACCCGGCGCAGCGAGACGCGCAGCCGGGCCAAAAGCTCCGTCACGGAAAAGGGCTTGGTGAGATAATCGTCTGCTCCGGCGTCCAATGCCGCCACCTTGTCGCTGTCCTCACTGCGGGCCGAGACGACAATGATGGGCAAATTGCTCCAAGAGCGGATTTTTTTGATGATCTCCACACCGTCCATATCGGGAAGCCCCAGATCCAGCAGCATCACGTCCGGGCGATAGCTCAGGGCGTCCAGCACTGCGCCGGCTCCGGTGTTGGCCCGGTGATATTGATAGTTCTGCGTTTCCAGCGTGGTGGCAATGAGATTGGCGATGGCGACGTCGTCCTCCACCACTAAAATCTGCGGTTTATTCATGGGAATCTACCTCCGATGCGCGCAGGGTAAAGGCAAAGATCGTGCCCTGCGGGTGATTGTCCGAAACGGTGATGCTGCCGCCGTGCGCGGTGACGATGGCCCGGCACAGGGAAAGCCCCAGCCCCAGTCCCCGCCTCCCGTCGCCCCGGGTATTGTTGGCGGTATAAAACATTTCAAAAAGCTGTGCCTTCGCCGCGTCCGGCACGCCGGGGCCGTCGTCGCCCACCTCCACGCGGACAAGCGCGCCGTCTTTTTGGGCGGAGAGCGTGATGTGGGAGCCGTTTGGCGTGTACTTGACGGCGTTGTTCAAAAGATTGACCACCACTTGGACAATGAGCTGGGCGTCCATATCGGCCATCAGCAGATCGTCGCCCGGCAACAGCGTGATGGTATGCTGCGCGGCGCCCCGGTCCAGATGATTCAAAGCCTCGCCAAACACCTCGTCCAGCAGCTCCGGCTGCAAATGCAGGTGGATCGCGCCGTTTTCAATGCGGGTGATGGAGAGCAGATTTTCCACCAGATGAATCAGCCAGAGAGAATCAT
>CAZLIJ010000139.1:0-1739 GCA_964559305.1 uncultured Oscillospiraceae bacterium
ATATATCTTCACACCCAGACGCTTCATCTCGTTATACAGCGCCGGTTTGAATGTTGAGCCCCACACCCGCAGCGTGAACTTGTTTTCATAGTCGTAGGCAAACATCAGCTTGGTTTTTTCATCACGGAATTCCGCGCCCTTGAAATCGTCGTCTGTGTCCCTGACCTTGCCGCCGAAGCCTTCAAGATCCAGCACGCGGTCATAGCCCTCACGGCATTCAATGTAGTGGGCAATGCCATTGGAAAAGTGATCCTGCTCGTCCACATACGCCTCGGCGATCTCCTTTGGCGTCACCTTTGAGCAGGGATTGGTGCAGGCGGATTCCCAGTGGTCAAAGCCCGTACCGGCGGAGCCGCTGCGCTTGGTGGCTCCCTTTTCCACCAGTACTACCCGCTGTCCCCGGCGGGCCGCCGCAATGGCGGCAAAGCAGCCCGCCATGCCGCCTCCCAACACCAGCACATCAGATTCTACGGTCTCCTCCTGACCGAATTCATCGGGATACGGCCATTTCATGTCCACCATTTTATGCTTCCCCTTTCGTACCATTTCGTTTCTTACCGGGTTTCTTATTTAGAATTATAGATTTGGATTCTGCATTTTGCAATATGTTTTTAATTTTCGACAGTTTTTTAGCTCTTATGTTCATAATAGTAGTGCATATTTATGGTATTTGCACAATCAGTCAAGGGCGCTTTGACACTTCGCGTCCTGTAAAAAGGAATTGAATTACCCCGCTGTGCGTGGTAAAATATATACATTCAATTCTTTTTGCGTTACAGGTGTGCTATGAGTAAATATGTTAAAACCGTTACCGAGCAGATATACCAGGAGATCCGCTCTGAAATCCTGATGAGAAAATTCAGGCCCGGCGAAAAAATGACCGTAAAGATGCTGCAGGAGAAATACGGAGTCAGCTCCACACCCATAAGGGAGGCGCTGACCAGGCTCCAGCAGGATGGGCTGATAGACTATCAGCCAAACGTGGGCATGAATGTGGTGGAATACAGCGAAAAAGACATAAAGGATATTTTCACCCTTATGTCGGAGCTGGATGTATTTGCCATGAGGCTTGCTCTTAACGCGGGCAAAATGGCGGAGCTTGTCAGCGAGCTGCGGTATATTCAGGAGCAGGCGGCACAGCGTCTTGAAATTCGCGACTGCGTCGGGTTTGAGGATTACAGCGACCAGTTTCATCTGGCCTTTTATAAATTTGCGGACAATTCCCGCCTGAGCATCGCCGCGGAAAAGACCCGCATTCAGCTGACGGTCTTTTCCTGCGTATATCAGCGGACTGTGGAAAATCAGCGCAGCATCAGCAAAGAACACGACCAGATAGTTCTTCTGCTGGCAAAGGGCAGATATGACGAAGCCGAAACCGCCCTGCGGGGGCATCTTGTTGAATCCATGAATAAAGCCCTTGCTGAAAACGCCCTGTTTCTCAAAGACTGACAGCCCTGATCTTATAAAAATGCCGTATGCGAACCGATTGTTTCGCATACGGCATTTTTTATGTGCGACTGCGCGCCGGCCGGCGGGAACGGGTCAGCCCCTTTCCTTTTTCTCCGCTATACGGACATTGCGGAAGCCCTCGCCCAGTACTTCGTTTGATTCCATTATGACGATAAACGCCTTGCTGTCCACCTCTTTTATGGCCCGCTCTATCTGATACATCTCCTTGGTATTGCAGGCGCAGATAACAATGTCCTTTTTGTCGAAGTGATATCCGCCTTTGGCGTCGA
>CAZLIJ010000139.1:1749-4518 GCA_964559305.1 uncultured Oscillospiraceae bacterium
CGCTCATCCGGTCAATGACCTTTGAGACCCCCACCCCATCGTCGGTGATTATCATGGCTAATTTGCCGGAGTTGATGCCGTACATGGTCTTGTCCACAACAATGGCAAAAATGAAATTGATTATCATTCCGTATATGATGCCGTCCACATCTTTGAATATCACGCCGCCGGCAATTATGACCACAGCATCGAATAAAAACGCGATCCTGCCCAGGGACATGGCGGGCCTGACAGCTTTTACGGACATGATGATAAAATCCGATCCGCCGGTAGAGGAATTTCTCATGTATATCATGGCGTAGCCAAAGCCGCCCAGTACGCCGGTGCATATGGCCGAGAGCATACGCCCGCCGCTGTATACCGGCAGCAGCGGCGCCAGATAGTCTATCATAAGCGATGAAATTATCATACATCTGACGGAGCGGAGCAGAAAACCCCTGCCCAGAAGCTTGTAGCAGATAATAATAACCGGGATGTTGAGAATAACCGTGGTCAGACCTATGGGCAGCTTATAAAGCCTGTATAGTATCATTGAGATGCCGGAAAAGCCGGTCATGGGGAACTGGGCCTTCAGGGCAAAATTGTAGAGGGCCACGGCTACCAGAAAGCTGCCGGCAATTTCCACCAGAATATCAATTATTGTTTTTTTGTAATCTAATCTTTTCATTCCGTTCTCCCTTCCGCTGATTTTCACGCGGCGACAAAAAAAGAGCTCATACGAATTATAGATAATATAATCGCATAAGCTCTTCTTCTATTCATAAGCATATTGCAATAACGGCCTGCCGTCAAGTAATTATTTTTTCGTGGGTCGAATTTCTTACCGGACAGAAAATTATTCCCACTCGTTGCCGGAACTTATACCTTAAACAATATTGTTTAGAGATTGTTCGCTCCTATTCTTCTGATTATTTTAATTATCCATATTATCATAGCTATACGATGGATGCTTATCAAAATCTTATCAGCAGTGATAAACTGTGGAGGGGAGCTTGGGAAAGTTGTGTCAGGTGGTTGCCCACTCAATGTAGCTTATTATAGCACAAATGCTTAATCCTTTCAACTTTTCGCGTCAATTGTTTCTTGCTTCTTCAACGCCTATGGTCAGTGCAATAAAGAAAAACCAGCATCATAGCTCCATAAGCATATCTGGAGAATTAATGAATTCACATGTTTTCTTTGTTACTTCATGCTCAATATCTGCGTTTTTTCTCATTTCCCTTATTGTGCATTCCCAGACAATAAGACATTTTATATGATTCCAGCAGAGAGCTTCGACAACTGACTGATCTCTGGCCACATTGGTGTCGAATTTGCTTTTCCAGAAATCCACCCTGGTTTTGGGCATATATGCGTATTTGCACGCCTTATGACGATGCCAGAAGCAGCCATGTACAAATATTGCAGTATTGTATTTCCGCAGGAAAATGTCAGGATGCCCGGGAATACTTTTCTCTGCTATTCGATATCGATATCCTCGTGCGAAAAGCAGTTTCCTCAGATATACTTCCGGAGCTGTATTCTTTGAGCGAATAGCCGACATGTTGCGACTGCGCTCTTCTTTTGATTTGATATCAGCCATATGTATCACACTTACAGGTGAAAGTTTATTTTCAATGGTTCGATACGTCCGTCACTGTATATGAAGGAATGCGTTTCCTCATCAAAAGAAGGACTGCATTTGTGTATCATTCGGTGATGGTTTGGGCATATAATCACAATATTTGAAGCGTTGTTATTATGAGAATCTGAGAAATACTCAATGTGGTGAGCTTCACAAATATCCACAGTATCAACGTTAAATGGCCTGTTCCCGCACAGCTGGCAATAACCATGGTACAGCTTTTTCAGATTGTGAATAACAGCAGTTCTCAGGATTCTTCTGGAGTGAGGACCGAAAGCGATCTCAATGGAGGCGTTTTCATCTGTTGCATTGATTACACGCTCGATCTCATTCTCATCGGAGATATCAACAGTTTTGTCTGTTTTCGTCTCCGAAACGAGTGCATCCTCATCGCGGTTGTCTGTAGATTTCTGGTTATCTACCAGGGAAACCACTAACTTTTGCAATTCATCAAATGATAATTGCCGCAACCATTCGCCCATCTCAAGAACATCCTTCGCCGGTTCACGATTCCGCCATCCATTTCTGCTGCTTGAGCTAAACGGCAAGGCGTCAAATTCATCGCGTCGAAGTTTAAGATAGTTGCTGTTTCGCCCATATATTGCAGATAATTCTCTGATCGCTTCAGAGCGATTCTCGTATCTAAGAGAAGAAACCGCAGTCATATCATATTCCGACAGAAAATAGGCAATTATTGATAGGGCCTTGCTCGAGTCTTTCATTTCCCATTCCCTTTCTTCTGATGTACACGCTTGTGATAGCTGCGTTTCTTATCTCCTACGGGAACATATGAATCTTTCCAGATCAAATCTTTCAGTTCTGTCACTTGCTTGAAAATAGACACAAGAACATCCACCACTATACTGTTTCCTGCCAGCTTTTCATATTTCTCCCGTGAATACAGTTGTTTGCCCTTTCGAATGTCGAAATTATTCGCAGCAAGTCTGATGAAGTCGTCTTCATCGAATCCCATCAGGAGAAAGCATTCCCTTGGAGTGAGATTTCGATATTCGCTTTTCCCTTCCAGATGCTCCGGATACTCCAGCAAGCCTGAGGTAGGATTACGATCCTGCTTGGTAGTCAGCGTATTAACTGTTGTGGTGACTGCTTTTTTTCCATCAAATATGATCTCGTTATCAGCGTAT
>CAZLIJ010000140.1:0-4512 GCA_964559305.1 uncultured Oscillospiraceae bacterium
AAGGGCTGCTATGGTCTTTTTCATGGCGCACACTCCTTGTTTTTTACCCTTAAGACTGACCTGACTGGAAAAAGTTCCAAAAAAATCCGAAGTACCGCGGTACTTCGGATTTTTTGTTCATTTTTACTCAGGTGCCCAGATAGGCGGCCTTTACAGATTCGTTGGCCAACAGATCGGCGCCGGTTCCGCTCATTATTATGCGGCCAGTCTCCATGACAAAGCCCATGTTGGCGGTCTTGAGCGCCATATTGGCGTTCTGCTCTATCAGCAGAACGGTGACGCCCTGGCGGTTTATCTCCTTGATTATGTCGAAGATACCCTTTACGGCCAGCGGGGCCAGACCCAGGGAGGGCTCGTCCATCATAATGACCTTGGGCCGGCTCATCAGGGCTCTGCCCACGGCCAGCATCTGCTGCTCGCCGCCGGAAAGCGTTCCCCCGGCCTGCCAGCTTCTCTCCTTAAGTCTGGGGAAAAGCTCATACACCCACTTGAGGTCGTCGCTTAGATCGTCCTTGCGGAGATACGCGCCTATGCGCAGGTTTTCCGCCACGGCCAGATCCGGGAATATCCGCCGTCCCTCCGGCACCAGCGTGATGCCCTTGGACACGATATAGTTTGGGGATTTTCCGGTTATGTTCTCGCCCTCGAATTCAATGCTGCCGGAGCGGGGCTTTACCAGTCCCGCGATGGAGCGCAGTGTGGAGCTTTTGCCCGCGCCGTTGGCGCCGATAAGGGTTACGATCTCGCCCTTGGGCACGTCAAAGGAAATGCCCTTCACCGCTTCGATTCCGCCGTAATTCACCTTAAGGTCATTGATTTTCAGTATAATTTCACTCATCGTCAACGACCCCCAGATACGCGTCGATAACGCGCTGATTATGCTGCACCTCGGCAGGGACACCCTCGGCAATTTTGCTGCCGAAGTCGATAACGTAGATATAATCGGAAATTTTCATAACAAGATCCATGTGGTGCTCAATGAGGAACACTGTCAGGTCATACTGAGCCTTGGTCTTGACAATGAATTCGGCCAGCTCCTGAGTTTCCTGGGGGTTCATGCCGGCGGCGGGCTCGTCCAGCAGTAAAAGCTTTGGCTGAGTGGCCAGCGCTCTGGCAATCTCCAGACGGCGCTGCAGTCCATAGGGCAGACTGGTGGCCATATCGTCCTTATAATGCAGAAGATCCTGATCGGCCAGCAGAGCCTCGGTCTCCTCCTTCATGCGCTTTTCCTCGCCTGCGCTAAGACGGAAGGCGGCGGAAAAAACGTTCTGCTTTGCCCGCATATGCTTTGCTGTGAGGACGTTGTCAAAAACCGTCATGCTGTTCCAGAGCCGGATATTCTGGAAGGTGCGGGCGATGCCCAGCTTTGTTATCCTGTCCGGCGTGGGGCTGATGATCTTCTCGCCCATATATTTGTCGCCGTTTTCGCCCAGATACTGCTTTTTCATTTTTCCGGTGGGGTGATTGCGCACCATGGGCTCGCCCATGAATGACACAAGGCCGTTGGTAGGCTCATAAACACCGGTGATGCAGTTAAAAGCCGTGGTCTTGCCTGCGCCGTTAGGCCCGATGAGGGCCGTTATGCCGCCCACAGGCACGTCCATGCTAAGATTGTTCACGGCCACAACGCCGCCGAACTGCATGGTAATATTCTCCACATGGAGAGCTAATTCCTTATCGCTCACTGGACGTCACCTCCCATCTTGGGAGCTTTGGTTTTTTTGTGGAAAAGCTTTTTGAAAAAGTGCGCCACAGCGTCCCAGCTGAATTCCTTGTCTCCCATGATGCCCTTTCGGAAGAACAGCACCACAATCATGAGGATGACGGAGAACACCACCATGCGGAAGCCGGATTTCAGCAGCGGCACCTGGAAGGAGCCGATAAACTGCGCCTGATCCAGCGGACGCAGCCACCATTCTCTGGCGGCGATGACAAGGATGGCGGAAATAATGCTGCCTGTCACGCTGCCCATGCCGCCTATGACCACGATGAGCAGTATGAAATAGGTAACAGCGATGGTAAAGGTGGTGGAGGACACAGCGCCCATATACATTGCCATAAGCGCGCCGCCGATACCGGCGAAGAAGGAGCTTATAATAAAGCTCATCTGCTTGTGGCGGGCAAGGTTTATGCCCATGGCCTCCGCCGCTATCTCGTCGTCCCGTATGGCCTTAAAGGCCCGGCCATAGGAGGAATTGATAAGCAGCATAATTATGACTATGCACACAGCCGCAACAATAAAGATGCCGTAGTATGAGCCAAAGCCGGGGATCTTGGTAAGACCCAGGGAGCCGTTGGTGACTCTGTTCAGCGGGGAGCTGGCCACCACGATACGCACGACCTCGGCAAAGCCCAGCGTGGCGATGGCCAGATAGTCGCTTTTAAGCTTCAAAACCGGCGCGCCAATAATCGCGGCCAAAAGAGCGGCGATAAGTCCAGCCACCAAAAGAGCCGCAAATATGGGCATATGCAGATTGGCAAGCCAGTCCGCAACGCCATAGAGGTAATATACGCCGGGTCTTGCCGCCACGGGAATGGTTAATATGGCATAGGCATAGGCACCTATGGTCATAAAGCCGGCCTGGCCCAGAGAGAACAGCCCCGTGAAGCCGTTGCAAAGGTTCATGGAAACGGCCACCAGCGCGTATATAACGCCCAGCTGCAGCACTGCCCGCAGGTTTGCCCACTGGGAGCCGGATTTGGGGGCGAACTGCCCCACGCAGAATATAATTGCCGCAAGTACGGCCAGTGCGATCACACTGCATAAAGTTTTGCTTTTCTTGCTCATGATCACACCTTCTCCTTGATTTTTTCTCCGAAGAGACCGGTGGGCTTAATGAGCAGAACGATTATCAGAATGACAAAGGTGATAACGTCGCTGAACTGTGAAAGTGTGGCGCTGCCTTTTACAAAGGTCTCGCACAGGCCAATGAGGAAGCCGCCCACAAGAGCGCCCGGAATGGAACCTATGCCGCCGAACACCGCCGCCACAAAGCATTTCAGCCCCGGCAGCGAACCCGCCAGCGGGTACACTGAGGAGCGGGGAATGAAATACAGTATAGAGCCCAGAGCCGCCAGTCCGCTGCCTATTACAAAGGTAAAGCTGATGACGGCGTTAATTTTTATACCCATGAGCTGGCTTGTCTCAAAGTCTCTGGACACGGCCCGCATGGCCATGCCTATCTTGGTCTTTTTGATAAGCAGCACAAGACCCACCACCAGCAGAATTGTCAGCACAGGTGTGATGAAGGTCACAAGCGTGGTTGAGATATTGCCCAGCGTGACCTTGTTGCTGAGGAAGCCCATTTTGTCGTAGGGATAGCTTTTCGGCTGAGCCGAGAAAATATAAGTCGCCAGATTCTGAAGAAGATACGAAACGCCGATGGCCGAGATCATGATGGACATACGGGGCGCGTCGCGCAGAGGCTTGTAAGCTATTTTTTCTATCAGAACACCAAGAATTATGGTGGCAATTATCACAATAAATACCGAGATATACCACGGTATAAGCAGGTCCGTCATGCAAATGATCATGAAATAACCCGCCATCATGAATATGTCGCCGTGGGCAAAGTTGATTAGCCTTAGTATACCGTAAACCATGGTATACCCTATGGCTATAAGCGCGTAGATACTGCCTATGGATATACCGTTCAGGCAGTTTTGCAGGAATGCGTCCATTGGGGTACCCCCTGTTTCTCCGGCGGCGTCGCGCCGCACAATCTCTCAATAATTTCTCAAATGTCTCTATAAAAGCAACAAAGCAAATCGGCGAGGCGTCCCCGCCGATTTGCGTGTTGCAAAACAAACCTATATTTGTGCCTTACGGCACGTTTATTACTCTGCGGGAGTAAAGGTGCCGTCGGTCTTCTGAATGCCGGTGAACTGGAATGCGCCGTTGGTCATGGTCTTGATGACCGCGGTGTCACGCATGGCGTCGCCGTTGTCGTCAAACTTGATCTCGCCGGTGACACCGGTGTAGGTGGTGGCGGCAAGAGCGGTGCGCAGAGCCTCGCCGGTAACGTCGCCGGTCATGGACTCAAGCGCAGTCACCATGGTCATGTAGGCGTCATAGCCCAGCGCGGAAACGGCGGCGACAGTGTCGTTGTTGCCGTTGAGCTTGAGATTGTCGGCAGAGCCGTTCAGATAGGCCTGGAAGCCGCTGATGAAATCAACAACGCCGGGGTCCTTCTCGTTGAAGAAGGTGGAGAAAGCGATGCCTTCGCAGTTTGCAGCGCCGGCGTTCTCAATGATGGTGGCGTTTTCCCAGGTGTCGCCGGCCATTATCTTGCTCTGGATGCCCATGTCACGGGCCTGCTTGATGATAAGGCCTGCTGTGACGATGGAGGAGGGGATGAACAGAACGTCAGGATTGGTCTGCTTGGCGGCGGTCAGTATGGCGTTGAAGTCGGTCTCATTCTGGTTGAAGGTGCCGGTGTAAACAACGCTGCAGCCGTCCATCTTGGCAAAGGCGTCCTTGAAGTAGTTGGCAAGGCCGGTGGAGTAGTCGTC
>CAZLIJ010000141.1:0-2705 GCA_964559305.1 uncultured Oscillospiraceae bacterium
TTCGGTCTGCGCGACAATGTGGATCGCTTTGAGGAGATGGGCATGGGCTGCTGCAGCGTGCGTATAGTGGGCGGCAGCACCAAGTCTCCCTTCTGGTGCCAGATGAAGGCCGACGTTCTGGGCAAGCCGCTGGTGGCTACCAAGAACCCGGAGGGCGCGGCCATCGGCGCCGCAATGCTGGCGTCTGTGGCAGAAGGCAACTTCGCCAATCTTGACGAAGCCGCGGAAGCCATGGTGGAGCTGGGCGCTACCTATGAGCCAGATGCGAGCAAGAAGGCCGCCTATGACGAGGCTTACGAGCGCTATCTCGCCACCTACTACGCTCTTGTACCGGTATTCAACAAATTTTACAAAGGAGAATGAGCAAAAATGATCGACCCCAGATTGGTCAGAGCAGACGCCACAAAGCTTGACGAGCTGCGGGTAATACTGTCTGAGCAGGAGAATTCTGAGATCCTGCGTCCCATAGAGATGAAAAACATATTCATCGGCCACGGCGCTGTCAAAAACGTCTGCGAAGCCGTCAAATCCCTTGTTCCCGGCAAAAAAGTCCTCATGGTAACAGGCCCCACCATGATAACAAGCAAGGGTCTGGATGTTAAAAAGCTTGTTCTTGACGAGCTGAAAGCCGAATACGACGTTGAGTGGCTTATGCTCAGCGAGGGCGAGGGTCAGCTCATCCACACCACCCCGGACAACGCGCAGAAGATCGTTGACCGTCTGGCGGGCGTGGACTGCGTTGTGGGCGTGGGCTCCGGCACACTTTGCGATCTGTGCAAGCGCGCCACCTTCCTTGTCAACGAGGAAAACCCCATGCCGCTGGTCATTGTTCAGACGGCTCTTTCCGTCAACGCTTTTTCCGACGGCGTATCCGTCATGCTCATCAACGGCGTCAAGCGCACCATCCATTCCCACTACCCCTCCATCCTCATAATCGATCTGGACGTAGTGACCGACGCGCCTGCGGAGATGAATGTCAGCGGTTACGGCGACCTTATCGCCACCTGGACAGCACCTGTGGACTGGTATCTTGCCAATGTTCTGGGCATGGGCGACAATTTCCATACCGCCCCCTCGGACATGATACGCACCCAGTGCGAGGAGCTGCTGGAAAACTCCGCCGGACTTAAGGCCGGTGACGCCGCTGTTATTGGCGATCTTTCAAATGTACTGACGCTCAGCGGCCTTTCCATGGGCATCGCCGGCGAGTCCTGCCCCGCCTCCGGCTCGGAGCACGTTATGAGCCATCTGGTGGACATGGCCTCCGGCGTGCGCAAGACGGGTATTTGCTATCACGGCACTCAGGTGGCCGTTTCCGGCATAATCTCCTGCATCATCTGGGACTACAACGAATTTGATCCCAAGGCTGTGGATCTTGACAAGGCCTACCCCTCCGCCCAGCAGATGAAGGGCGAAGTCACCCAGGCATTCGACTGGCTGGACGACACCCACACCGCCGCCACGGAATGCTGGTCCGACTATCAGATCAAGCTCAGCCGCTGGCAGGCTCACAAGGCCCAGTTCAAGGCGTTTCTTGATAACTTCGACGAATTCAAAAAACACGTGTCGCCATGGGTCAAAAAGCCGAAATACATATCCGACTGTATGCACGCCGCCGGCGCGCCCACAAGATACAGCCAGCTCAATTACCCCGTGGACGCCAAGACCGCCGTGTGGGCCATCACCAACTGCCATTTGATGCGCAACAGATTCTCCGTGATAGATCTTCTCCATTTCTCCGGTGTGTGGAACGACGAATTTGTGCAGATGCTCCTTGACCGCGCCGAGGCTATTGACGCGGGACTTTAAGAGCAATTTTCAGCAGGAGGTCATATATGAAAAAGCTGCTTGAAGAACTCTCTTACAAGGGCTGCGATGTCAATCGGGGCATAGAGCGCAGCATGGGCCGGGAAGATTACTACATAGAGCGCCTGAAAAGATTCGCGGAAAGCGACTATGTGGATAAGCTGGACCAGGCCTACGCCAGCCGCGATTTGAAAAAATGCAGGCTATATGCCTGTTCGCTGGAGAGCAGTTGTTTCAGTCTTGGGTTAAAGCCCATGTATTATCTCAGCTCGAACATCATCAATCTGGCCGGGCGGAGCAAGTATTCCGATCTGGGCATAGTGCTGGAGCGTCTAAAGACCTATCAGCAGGGTTATATCAGTATTCTGAATGCCCAGTAAGCCCGGATACCCGCCAAAACAGCAAAAAAATCAGGCGCTGCATGACAAAGGGTCATGCAGCGCCTGAAAACTTTTTATTCCGTCCTCGCCCTCAGCGCCCGCCACCGGGCGTCGGCGGCAGCGTCCAGAATCAGCGGCAGAAGGCACAAAAGAGCATATGCAGCCCCCGCCGCCCAGGTCATGGGCGAAAGCGCACCGCGGAGCGATGGATAATAGCGCCAGTCAAGCGCCCCTGAAAGCTTGCACGCCAGCACAAAGCCGCCGCACAAAAGGAGCAATATTAGCGTATTCACTGAGCGCCTGTCAAAGCGGTATATGGAATACGCCGTGCGGCCTTCCAGACCGTAGCCCCGGCTTTTCATGCTGTCCGCGGTTTCCACCGCGTTTTCCATGGCCCAGCCCACCGCCGCGGATAGTACGCCCAGTCCCCCACGTATTCTGGCGCCAAGACTTTCCCTGCCGCTGCAGTCCAGCCCCTTCCTTGCCCGGGAAATACTTTTTATCTGCCGGTTGAAAGCA
>CAZLIJ010000141.1:2715-4498 GCA_964559305.1 uncultured Oscillospiraceae bacterium
CCAGAGACAGCGCCGGAATGATCCGGCCAAAAAGATACACAAATTTATCCGAGGTGAGCTGCCGGTTAAGGCAGGAAAACCAGCATATCACCGCCGCCAGCATTATTCCCGACGCCAGTCCGTAAAGTATCGACTCCAGTGTCAGCGGATTACCGGAGGGCAGGTATGTTAGGACAGTTACTCCCTGATGACTGAAAGCGGGGTTAATAAGTGCTGTTATTATAATAAGTGGTACAAGGCACAAAAAATCCACCCTGACCGCCTGGCCGCCCCGCAGATAAATGGAATACGCAAAGGCGCAGATAAGCGACACCAGCAAAAACAGCGGATGCGTGAACCACATGGCAAAGGTCAGCACAAGGGCAAAATATATAAAATTCACCACCGGGTGCATTGACGAAAAGCAGTCTTTCATAGTTAATTATTATAGTGTAGCCCGCATTTGAAAGCAACTGCCATCGTCAAACTTTTTAGCAGGAGCGTTTGTCCTGACCATTTCACATCAGCAGGCACAGGCATTGTATCAGACTAATAACGCTTTGATTGTTGAACAGGCCAGCCTTTTGTAGTATGCTCAGGTTGTGGCCCAACGGGGCTTTGGAGGTGGAGAATGGCCAGATCAGAACGACAGAAGCTGAAGCTTTTCTATATCAGGGATTTTCTGCTGCGCAATTCTGACGAGGAACACCCGGTCACTATAAAAAAGATAATAGCCTATCTTGCTCAAAACGACATAGCGGCGGAGCGCAAGTCCGTATATTCGGACATCGACGCGCTGCGGAGCTACGGAATGGACATCGTTCAGGAGCAGGGCAATTATTATGTGGGCGGCAGATACTTTGAACTGCCGGAGCTTAAGCTGCTGGTGGACAGCGTCCAGTCCTCAAAGTTTATAACCTACAAAAAGACCGGCACTCTTATTAAAAAGATTGAGGATCTGGCCAGTGTTTACGAGGCCCGGCTTCTCAACCGTCAGGTTTTCGTTACCAACCGTATAAAAAGCATGAACGAATCCATCTACTATAATGTTGACGAGATTCATAGCGGCATAGCCCATGACAAAAAGATATGCTTTCACTACTTTGAATGGAACATTGCAAAGGAAAAGGTGTTCCGCCGGGGCGGCGATTGGTACGAGGTCAGCCCCTACGCTCTTACATGGGATGATGAAAACTACTATCTGGTGGCCTTTGACTCCATGGCCGGCATAATTAAACACTACCGGGTGGACAAGATGACGGATATATCCATAACGTCAGCCGAACGGGACGGCAAAGACGTTTTTTCCTCCCTTGATATGGCGGTCTACGCGAAAAAGGTCTTTGGGATGTTTTCCGGTGTTGAGCAGCGGGTCCAGCTGCGGGCAAAAAACCATCTGGTCGGCGTTGTGCTGGACAGATTCGGCAAGGACGTTTCCATCGTGCCGGACGGCGATAAACACTTCACCGTATGGGTAAATGTAATAGTCAGCCCTCAGTTTTTCAGCTGGGTCAGCGCCTTCGGAACAGAAATGATGATAGCCGCGCCTGTCAATGTTACCGAACAGATGCGAGAGCATATGAGACTCATTCTTGAGGCATATGACACGAAGGAAACGCTGTGAACCCATACAGCAATATTTGAAATCAATTAAAAGGCTCCTTGTCCGCCGTCAGCTGCTCGCTGACGGCGGACTTTTATTGCCAGACCTCATATTCTCAGCACACATCTGAATCAAAAAAAGAAAAGACGTTGAATAATCAACGTCTTTCTCTGTGGACACCATGGAAAAAAGATTTCTTAT
>CAZLIJ010000142.1:0-4491 GCA_964559305.1 uncultured Oscillospiraceae bacterium
GCTTTTACAACGACAATATGATTGCTGACGCCTACGCGCTTTTGAAGTCCTTCAATTTCACCGGCATGGCCATGGTGGAATTCAAGGGCAAGTATATTCTGGAGGTAAATCCCCGGGTCTGGGGCAGCTTCCCCATGACGGAGTGCGCCCGCACCGGCTTTACTCTGCGCTATGCCGCTGCCTGCGCTGGACAGGCCATGGAATACGTCCCCGGCGGCTACGACGTGGGCGTAAAAATGCGCTTTACACTCAACGACACTGTGGCCACGCTGGGCTATTTCGGCGCAGGACGCTTTGCCGAGGGCTTCAGGGGCATAGGCGACGCCTTTTCAGCTCAGGAGGCTCTCCGCGACGACGACGACCCGGCCCCCTTCAAAGCCTATCTCAAAAACGCCATAATGAGGAAATAACATGGAATACAAGCTTGACCTGCACGTGCACTCCCAATATTCCCCTGACGGGCGCATGAGCGTTAAGGAGCTGGTGTGCGCCGGCAAAGCCGCCGGACTTTCCGGTCTTGCCCTGTGCGACCACGACCGGGTCTACGACGGACCCACGGAGTTCGACGGCTTTTTCATCATTCCCGGCGTGGAATATTCAACGGAGCACGGGCATCTGCTGGGGCTTTTTATCGACAAGCCCCTTGAGACCGGCGATTTCTTTCAAACGGCTGAAGCCATACGCGCAGCCGGCGGGCTGGCTGTGCTGGCCCACCCCTTTGAGCGCTGCACTGATCCCAGTGGGCCTGAGCCGCTGGCGGCGGCGCTGGACGGCGTGGAGGTCTGGAACGGCAGAGCCCAGCGGAAAAATCCCCGGGCCAACGCCATGGCAAGGGACTTCGGCGAAAAGTTCGGGCTGCGGTTTTTTGCCGGCAGCGACGCCCATGTGCCCGCCGAGCTCGGCAACGGCGTCACCACTGTTTCGGCTCCCTCCTCCGCTCCGGAAGACCTGAAAGCCGCCCTTATGAGCGGCAAGGTCAACATCAGCGGTGGGCGGGGAAAGTCTATATATGTGGCTCAGAGCCAGCTGACAAAGCTGAAAAAGAAAAAAGCGCCCCTCACAGCTTACGGTAAGTGGGCGCTGTTCGCCGCCAAATGCGCGGTGGAGGATCTATTTGAAAAAGGCGGTGGATTTAAATGTCGCTGATAGTTAAGGCCGGTAAAAAAGCAAAAAAGCTGGTAAAAAAAATAATCACCCCGGCGGAGAAGCACTATGTACGCTATACCCGGCGCATTGAGCGCGTAAAGACCGACGACCGGGTGTGCGCTATGACCTTTGACGACGGGCCCATGGATATGCCCGCCGCGCCGGACCGCTTTGGCGGCCGGGCCATGACGGACGTGCTGCTGGACACCCTGAAAAAGTATGACGCCCACGGCACCTTCGATGTAATAGGCTTTACCGGCGATAATTACCCCGACGAGGCCGGCGCGCTGGGCTCCGCCGCCTGGGGCGGCGTCAAATTCGACCACTATCCCGAATTCGGCTGCGATGAGCGGGGCGGCGCGGAGCACGGTGAAAGGCTTATCCGCCGTATGCTGGACGAGGGGCATCAGATAACAAACCACGGCTACCGGCACATTATCTTTGGTAAAAAGCCCTTTGTATATGGCAGGCGCGAGTATCTTGGCGATATGAATCGAGCGGTGGAGGATCTTGAAAAGCTGGACGGGCTGATGAAAGAGCGCTTCGGCTATGCCCTCACCATGGGCAGGCCTCCTCACTATGTGGACAAGATGGACGGCGGCTTCACCAGCTACGACGTATATGAGCATATGGGCTATCAGTATATGGCCGCCTCCTTTGACGGGGCGGGCTGGCTGCCCTCCGCCCTGCCCAATGCCGATGCCGCCCTTACCGCCGAGGTGGACGCTATGATCACGCCCATGCGCGCCGCCCTTGAAAAAGACCCGGAATATTTCTGCGGGCAGATAATTTTCCAAAAAGACGGCTATAACATGGCAAAGCGCACTCCCGTGGCCTTTGCGCTGGAAAAGCAGCTGGAGCTTTTGAAGGAATACGGTTACAGGGTCGTGACCGTACAGGAACTGATGAGCCAGTCGCCCTTCGCCGATGTGGGTGACGACGATCCGCTTTTTGAAAAGCTTCGGGCGCTGGAAAAGCGCGCCGCAATAGTATTTGACGACAACGCCCTGCGGCTGGATGCGCCCATGACCTGGGGCGAGCTTGCCATGCTGCTGGCCCCAAAAGATGAGGCCATCGGGCTGCGTCAGGCCATGATACGCAAGTCAGGCAAGCACGTCCACGTCAATGCCGGGGCTATGGAATGGTGCGCCGAGCAAAACATTCTTCCCGCCCAAACCAACCCCGACGGGTCTGTAACTTCCCTGCCGGAAAAATACTTTGAGCCGGTTTCAGACTACTCCCGCCGCAGCGTCTACGGGGCGTTCAAAGCGTAAACCTGAAAAAACTGAGCTTGCGGGCTTTAAGCCTGCAAGCTCGTTTTTTTATGAACTTTTGTGTTCAGCACCACAATGGAGCCAAGCACCAGCACGACGCCCGCCCCGTTGAGCAGGGTCACGCTCTCGTTGAAAAACACCATGCCCACCAGCATGGCCACCACCGGTTCCACCGACGCCATTATGGCCGCTTTGCCCGCTTCCAGTCCCGAAAGGCCGTAGGTATAGAAAAGATACGGCAGATAGCAGGTCACAAGACCGGCGGCAACGCACAGCGCCGCGTTTTGCCAGGAGGCGAACATCACCCGCACAGGCTCGCCGGGGCCCCAGATAATG
Source organism: uncultured Oscillospiraceae bacterium (assembly GCA_964559305.1). Lineage (GTDB taxonomy): Bacteria > Bacillota > Clostridia > Oscillospirales > Oscillospiraceae > UBA2922. The sequence goes on from CAZLIJ010000142.1 coordinate 2,757, forward strand.
GCCGCGCCCAGGCAGGCGAACAGGGTGGTATAAAAATTCACGGTATTGCTGGAATAGCCCCTGTTCATGGCAAGCTTGCCGAAAATGCTGTAAAGCGAGTAGCCGATGCCGGAGCCAAGTCCGTACAAGATCCCCGCCGTGGTCATATGCGTGTCGGAGCTGCCCAATCCGCACACAAAGCAGCAGCCGCCGAAGGCCATCAAAAGCGCCGCGATCTTTTTCCCTGTCAATTTTTCTTTGAAAACGAATGTGGAAATAATTATCACAAAGCAGGGCGCGGTATACATCAATATTGCCGCGGCGGACAGGCTCATCAGCGTCATGGCGTTGAAATAGCAGTACGACAGCAGAAGAAGCGATAAGATTCCCGTGCCGAAAAAGCACCAGATATCTTTGAGCTTCACTTTCAAAGCAGCGGGGTTTTTAATAAGAAGTCCCACTCCGAACAGCAGCGCGCAGATTCCGCTGCGGACTATTATCACGCCTGCGGTGGACATACCGGCAGCCCCCAGATAACGCCTGAAAAGACCCATGAAGCCCCACAGGCAGCCCGCCAGAATTACGCAGGCCGAATATTTGTTTTTTGACATTTTCATCACCGCTGTTATGGTACTTTTTTATGAGGAAAATGTCAACGGTAACAGCATCCAAGATTGACAGGTAAACCGTGCTTGTGCTAAGATAAATTTCACATACGCGGGTATGATGGAATTGGCAGACATGCGGGATTTAGGTTCCCGTGGGAAACCGTGCAGGTTCAAATCCTGTTACCCGCACCAAACACATATAATCCGAACCACTCACGACAGGTTGTACCTGTTGGCGAAGGGTTCGGATTTGTGCTATATCTGGAATGAAATTGAGAGGACGGGCGACTACGCTTGTCCTCTTGCTTTTACGGGTGTATAATTTAGTACATGAGATATAAGGTGAATAAATATTATATTGGCAGGTGAAATTTTGGTATGGTAATTTTGGAAACGTCACGTTTGTGCCTGCGGAAAATACAAACAGATGACTATAAAGATATTAGCTCAATTTTACAAGATATTGATGTTATGTACGCCTGGGAACATGCTTTTTCTGATGGAGAAGTCATTCAATGGATTGATGAAAATATTATGAGGTATGATAGGGGTGGTTATAGTTATTGGGCAGTAATAGAAAAAACATCCGATAGGTTAATTGGTGTTACTGGGCTAATTTCTGAAGAGGCAGACGATGAAAACTATGTTGGGATTGGCTACATTTACAAAAAGTCGTATTGGGGAAACGGGTATGCCTTTGAGGCTGCCTCCGCTTGTATTGATTATGCTTTTAATGTCTTGCATCTAAGTGAAATTACAGGACAAATTAGACCGGAAAATACCGCTTCAAGAAAAGTGGCGGAAAGGCTTGGCATGTCTGTTAAGAAACAGTTTATCAGGCACTATAAGAATAAAGACATGCTCCATCTGCTTTATACCCGTACCATATAGCAAACAGTTTTTCTTTCAACTTCTGCCAAATAGACCGACCTCGGGCCAAGTTGGCCCGGCCCGGCCCGTTACGGGATAGAAGCTAAAAGCGGAGGATAAGGCATTAAACCCTTACCCTCCGCTTTTTATGTCTGAGAATCCGCATAAATACAGGCTTTTTTAAGTGCTAATCCGTGATTTTCTTACCCTTCTTATACCTATACTTTTTTGCCCGTTTCGCGTCCTTCTCCCGCTGGCCCTGTTCCCGGCACTTTTCG
>CAZLIJ010000143.1:0-4490 GCA_964559305.1 uncultured Oscillospiraceae bacterium
TATAACATATTTTTAACACAGATTCAAGCACCATATTTACTTAATATTTGGGATTTATGTACCAGATATGCCGTTTTTTTCATCTGAAAGCGTAAAAAAGAGCCAGCACAGCCAGGGTGCTGACCCTTTAATGATAACAGTTATTTCCCGGCGAGCTCCGAGGCCAGCGCCAGAAAATCTTCGGCGCTGCCGGCGGCGGTATATTCTTCGCCCGTATCGGCGTGGGTGCACACGATCATGTCGCCCACTGTGCGCACGGTAACGGTCTTGCCGTCGGGGTAAGTGACAGTGTAGGTCTCCGGTGACGCCTCGGCGCTGTTTTGAAGATCTAAGCTTGCCTTGCCGGGCTGGGCGTTATCCCCGCCTGGCACTGCCAGCAGTGCGTCCAACCGGCTCAGCGCGGCCCTATCAGTGACGGCAAAGGTGCCGTCCGGGCCGGAAAAGCTGACGTCAGCCGTCTGGGGCTGAGGGGCGGCGGTCTTTCCGGATGCCGGCGCGTTTGCGGAACCGGCGGCGGTGCTGCTGTCCGCGGAGTCCGTCCGGGCTGAGGTCATATACTCATCATCCACGCTCCTGTCCGCTTTTGCGCTGTCGGAAACCGGGCTGGTCTGGTACACTGTCTCAGGATTGCCGGCAGTGCTGCTGAAGCCGGAAAGCAAGCCGGTTTTGGATGCGCCGAGAATGATAAGGGCAAGGCAGGCCGCAGCGGCCAGAGTGCCGCCCCAGCGGCGGATGGATACTATCTTTTTGGGCCTGCGGGCCACAGAGCTCATGATGCTTTTCTTCATGTCCGCAGGAGCTTCCTCCAGATCGGTGCTCAATGCTGAGGATACGGACGCAAACGCGCTGTACAGTCTCCTGCACTCGGCACAGCTATCCATATGCGCTTCAAGAGCGGCTTTTTCATTTTCGTCAAGCTCATCGTCCAACATCCGGCTGATGAGCTCCTGGTATTTTTCACAGCTGTCCACGCTTCACGCCTCCTTTGCCTTTTCCGACGTAAATCCGTCGGGAATGTTCCCGCCGGAAACAAGCTGGGCGCAAAGTCTTTTTCTGGCGCGTAATATCCGGGACTTGACAGTACCCGCTTCCAGTCCCAGAGCCTGGGATATCTCGTCGTAGGAAAGCCCTTCTATCTCCCGCAAAAGCAGTATCTCCCGCTGATCCTCCGGCAGGGACAAAAGCCCCTTGCGCACGGCTTCCCGGGTGAGGCGGCGGTTCAGCTCTTCCTCCGGCATGGCGCTCAGATCCGGTATTTCCAGCTCTGAGGTCCCGCCCTCTCCGTCGTCCATGTTCAGCGACACGGTCTGCCTGCGCTTTCGGGAGCGCAGAAAGTCCAGACACACGTTGGACACGATGCGGTAAAGCCACACAGACAGCTTGCTGTCCCCCCGGAAGGACGCCAGAGAGTTGAAGGCCTTGATGAAAGCCTCCTGTGACATGTCCTGGGCGTCCTCCGGGTTCCCGGTCATACGCAGGGCCAGATTATATACATTTTTCTGGTACTCGTCTACGATAGCGCCGAAAGCGTCGGCGTCGCCTTCAAGCACCCGCCGTACGATCTCAGCTTCCTGTGAAGCGGTCATATTAGCTCCTTTTTGAGCCCTTCGCCTATGCCCCGCAGCTCCTCCAGCGTTTCCACTTTTACCAGCTGCTGCTTAAAATAATTGGAATTTGCCACGCCCCTGAGATACCAGGGCAGATGATGCCGGGCCTGCAGACAGGCCAGCCGCTCGCCCACAGTTGTGGCCAGCAGCTCTATCTGCGCCACGGCGGTGTCTATGCGCTGAGAGAGCGGCGGCCTTTCCGGTATTGGCTGTCCCGCTATCGCCGCGGCACCCCGGGTGAAGATCCAGGGGTCGCCGAAAGCGCCCCGAGCCACCATGGCAAGGTCGCAGCCGGTATAGCGCAGTATATGCTCCGCGTCCTCCGGCTCAAATATGTCGCCGTTGGCAATAACGGGAATGGAAACGGAGTTTTTCACATCCCGGATAATGTCCCAGTCGGCTTTGCCCGCGTACATCTGCACCCGGGTGCGCCCGTGGACGGCTATGGCGGCGGCTCCTGCGTCCTGACACATTTTCGCGAAATCCACGGCGTTTACGCTGCCCCCGTCAAAGCCCTTGCGAAATTTTACCGTCACGGGCTTGTCCACCGCTTTTACCACGTCTTTTATTATTTTTTCAGCCAGCTCCGGCGTGCGCATAAGAGCCGAGCCGTCCCCGGACTTGACGATCTTGCCCACAGGGCAGCCCATGTTTATGTCCAGAATATCCGCGCCGGAGTTTGAAAGGGCTATCTGGGCGCCCTGAGCCATGATATCCGGCTCGTGGCCAAAGATCTGCACGCAGGAGGGGTGCTCCTCCGGCGGGATATACAGCAGCGCGCCGGTCTTTTTGTCGCCGAAGGTGAGAGCCTTGGCGGAGACCATCTCCGTGGTGGTCAGCGCCGCGCCGCACTCTGTGCATACGCGCCGGAAGGCAAAGTCCGTCACGCCCGCCATTGGGGCCAGAGTGAGAGGGCCGGAAACGGCCACGTCGCCGATCTTTACCATATCATGTCAAGCCCCACCGGGCAGTGGTCGGAGCCGGTTATCTCGGGGAAGATGTAGGCGTCCCTGATGTTGTTGCGCAGCCGGTTGGAAACCAGAAAATAGTCTATGCGCCAGCCCACGTTTTTGGCCCGGGCGCTGCCGCGGAAGCTCCACCAGGAATAGGCGTCCCTCTTGTCGGGGTAGAGACAGCGAAAGCTGTCGGTAAAGCCGGAACTGAGAAGTTGGGAAAACTTGCCCCGCTCCTCATCGGAAAAACCCGGGTGGCCGATGTTGGCTTTGGCGTTTTTTAGGTCTATCTCCTCATGGGCAACGTTCATGTCGCCGCAGACGATTACGGGCTTTTTCCCGTCCAGCTCCATAAGATAAGCCCGGAAAGCGTCCTCCCAGCTCATGCGGTAGTCCAGCCGTTTCAGCTCGTCCTGGGCGTTGGGGGTATATACGCACACAAGGTAGAAGTCCTCGTATTCCAGCGTCACCGAGCGCCCCTCGTGGTCGTGCTGGTCAATGCCCAGCCCCCGGCTGACGGACAGCGGCGGGTGCTTTGCGAATATGGCGGTGCCTGAATAGCCCTTTTTGTCGGCATAGTCCCAGTAGCTCTGGTAGCCCGGCAGCTCAAGGTCGATCTGTCCCTCCTGGAGCTTTGTTTCCTGCAGGCAGAAAAAGTCCGCGTCCAATTCGTTGAAAGCGTCCTCAAAGCCTTTTTTCACAGCGGCTCGCAGGCCGTTAACATTCCATGATATAAACCTCATACCGCTGCCTTTCCGGGCCGACGGCCCATAAAACTGCCATGCGCGGAACTCGAAATATCACCGGCGATACGCCGGTTCCATGATATAAACCTCATACCTAAACCTCTAAAAACTAATTGCTGTCGTGACCTTCGCCAAAAAGCTCCGCTGTCCTGTACGGGCGCTCAATGCCGGCGTTGTACATTCTGGGCGGTTCGCCGTCGGCGGAGCTTTTCGTAGCCTGAACCTTTGTAGCCACAAGGCGGTTTATGGATATGCCTTCGGCGTAAAAGCGGGCTTCGTAGTCCGTCATCACGCCGACGGGGCCGTTTTCGTGCAGATTCCGGGTGAGCTGGCTTATCTCCCAGCCCTCGGCTTTGAATTGCTCCAGCGACCATACGAAAAGGGGGTCGTTATCGGTCTTGAAATGTATTTGGCCGCCAATTCTCAGCGCGTCGGCGTATTTGCGCAGAAATCCAGGCGCTGTCAGGCGATGCTTTGCGTCGTGGCTGCGGGGCCATGGGTCGCAGAAATTTATAAATATGCGGTCTGCCTCGCCCTTGGTGAAAATATATGGCAGCAGCAATACGTCCCGGTCAATAAAACGGACGTTTTTCACATCCTGTTCCTCGGCTTTTTCCATGGCCATAACCATGGCGTCCGGAACTTTTTCAACTGCCACCAGCAAGGTGGAGGGGTTGGCTTGCGCCGTGGCGGCGGTGAAGGTGCCCTTGCCGCAGCCCAGCTCCACCCACAGCTCGTCATAACCGGGAAAAGCCTCCCGCCAGTGTCCGGCCAGATCTTCCGGCTTTTCAGCCAGCAGCTCGGCGCACTTTTCCATGCGGGGGGCAAGGTTGGTCTTTTTACGCATTCTCATATGGACATCACGCTCCTGCGGACAAGGATACCACAAGTCCGCCCGGCATTCAAGAAATCAGTTGCGCGGGGTGTGAAATTGTTATATAATACTCCAGCAATGCAAGAAAGACCGCCGCCGTGGAGATTCTTTGGGAGATGCGGCGAAAAGCGAATAGACAAGTCAATATCCGGGTGTAGCGCAGTTGGTAGCGCGGGTGGTTTGGGAGCGTCGTGCCGCTGTTCAAGCCGCATAAAACCGGAACGCCGGAAACCGTTGACACACGGGCGTTTTCTGAATTTGACCGCCGGATAAATGTTGCCCCGAAATTGCCTTTGACCACAGGAATGAC
>CAZLIJ010000144.1:0-4487 GCA_964559305.1 uncultured Oscillospiraceae bacterium
GGAGACCCGGTCGGTCCAGTCCTCCAGCTGTTTTAAAGTCATGTGTGGGCAGCCCACAAAGCACAGCTGTGGATATGCGTCGGGGTTTTTCCATATGACCGGGTAGCCGGCCTTCACCCGCTCCAGCTCCGCGTCGTCGATCACATATACCGGCGCGCCGTCTTTTACAAGGGCTTCGCCCTGCTCTTTGGCTTCCGGAGTCAGCTTGTCGATGTGATAAAGCCCCACCGCGCCGTTGGAGGCGCAGGCCGCGCCGAAATCTTTAAGATAGGTGCAGGCTTCGTCGTTCAGCTCCTCGCCCAGCCATTTGTCAAGGCCCTTGACATAGGGCACCTGCTCCATGACCTTCATGCCTACGGCGCTGCCCAGAAGCTGGGCCTCGGGCCTGTTTTCGCACCTGACTTCTATCACCCAGTCGGCCTTGCGGCCCTCGTCGGTGAGAAAGCCGAATTCCGGCACGCAGCCGGCAATGGAGCCCATAAGCTCCAGCATACCGGAGTTGCGGTTGCACCTGGCGCCCAGCACGGAGTTTGCGTAGATTACCGCCGAGGATTCGGCCCAGGAAAGCACATCGCCCTTTTGGGGCTTGTTGCCCACCTGGTCAAGATAGCAGGTGCAGGTATAGCCGTCCTCATTCAGCATACCCAGCTCATCCAGCTGTTTTTCATAGCTGTCCTGATAGGTATACATGAATTTTTTGAAAACCAGATCGTCAATAAGGCTGGAGGGAACGTTTTTATCAAGGGGTCTGGGATCCGCAGTGAATTTCTGGCCGCTGACCACGCCCGCGTCAATGATCTGCTGATAGAGATCGTAAACCGGCTTCATGGCCTTAAGACCAAAGCTGATGACTGTATGGCCGTATTTGCCGGTGATGGGCACCATGCGCTCAGCTCCGAAGGCGTCACCGTACATAACAAGCGTCTTCATTACCTTTGCCATTATCTCGCCCTTCTCACCGTCCAAAGCGGCCTGCTGCTCAGGTGTCAGAACCATAGTATCACTCCCTTATAAAATTGTTCGTTAATATATTGCCATGCTCAATTTCATTCTATCAGTGCGCGGCAGCATTGTCAACGACAGGGAGAAATAATCAGCGGCCAGTGCTGCCGAAGCCGCCGGCGCCCCTGCCGGTTTCCGGCAGCAGCTCCGTTTCCTCAAATTCCGCGGTCATGCAGGGCAGAATTACCAGCTGGGCTATGCGCTCGCCGTTTTTGACCGTCTGGGGCACTTCGCTGTCGTTATACATGGCCACCGTATACTCGCCCCGGTAATCGCTGTCGCACACGCCCACGCAGTTGGCCGGCCGCAGTCCCTGTTTGAAGGCAAGTCCGCTGCGGGCAAACACCGCGCCGAAATACCCCTCCGGCACGGCGGCGGAAATGCCTGTGCCTATCTTCGCCGCGGTGTGGGGCTGGATGGTGGTCTCCCCTTCCTCCATGCAGGCGTATAGATCATAGCCCGCGGCGTATTTTGACCCCACTGTGGGCGTAACAGCGCCCGGGCGCAGTTTTTTTATAAGAACTCTCATTTATATCTCTCCGTCTTAATAATTTGATTTTATGATTATATATTTATAACCTTACTATTTCAAGCGTTCTATATGAACACTACGGTTGAAATTCTGTTTCGGTGTATGGTATAATGTGCCCTGTCATGAAAAAATTAGTTAAAATACTGTCTACAATTTTAATACTGACCATACTTGTGGGCGTGGGCTGGTACTTCTTCCCCACCGAGCAGGTGAAGGCCGGGGCCAAAAACCTCAGCGAGTCCGTTCAGCGCATAAGAGACAAGCTGGACGCGGACAACATCAGCGCCGACGGCGTCAAGGTGGACAGCAACTCCTCCTCCGACACCGGCGATGTGGGCGAGGGGCTTAGCTTCAGCGCCACCAGCTGCCCGTATAGGGCGCTTTTGAGCGTCAAGCAGCAGGGGGTCTACAATCAGATCTACGCCAACGCCAGAGATCTAAACGACACCTTTAAGCTTGTCTGCACCCTAAGCGTGGATGAGCTAAGTGAGACCTATGTGGCCGTTATCTGCGATCACCCGGAAATTTTCTGGCTTGACAATCGCTACCAATACGGATACAGTTCCGGCAGCAAGAATACAGCCACCCAGCTGACGCTGGAATATAACGGGCTGAAAAGCTCCCTTGGCTCGGCAAAGGCCAAATTCAACACCGCCGCCGCCGGCATAATAAACGGAGCCGCCGCCTATAAGACCCCCGCGGAAAAAGAAAAATACGTCTTTGACGCCATCAACCGGCTCATCACCTACGATGACAAGGCCGACTATAACCAGACCGCCTACTCCGGGCTTGTGGGCCGGCGCACCGTGTGCGCGGGCTATGCCAGAGCTTTTCAATATGTTCTGAACAAGCTTGACATTCCCTGCTACTATATCTTCGGCACGGCCAACGGCGAATACCACGCCTGGAACATCGTCCAGCTGGACGGGCAGTGGTACAACGTGGACCTGACCTGGTCGGATCAGCCCTCCGGCGCGTCTTATACCTATTATAATATCACCGACGCGACCTTTTCCGCAAACCACACCCGCAGCGCCGCCAGCAGCAAGCTGCCCGCCGCCGGGGGAACCAAATACTCCGTGAAGCCGGAAGCCGACTCTGACGCCGCGTCCAAGGTAACAGGCAGCGACGCCGGCGCGGATTTTACCAGTCAGTGGTCGGAGAAGTATAAAAATGTGTCTCCTGTCAGCTCTGTTGACGACTACAATTCCGCCTGCTACACCCAGATCGTGGCCTCCGGCGCCGGCAGCTATTCCTTCTCCATGGTGCTATCCAGTGAAACGCTGTATGACGAGATACTGGCCTCCTCCAAGCGCGGCGACTACAAGGCCGGCTATCTGGACGCCGCAGCCAACGCGCTGGGCATAAAAAAATACAGCTACAACTATTCCATAAACGGCGATCTGAACGAGGACACCGGCCTTGTGCTGCTGACCCAGAAGATCACGTTGAAAAAGAGCTGATATAATGTAAAAAACCGGTCTGATATTTATCAGACCGGTTTTTTTATAACACCTTGGATAAGAAGTCCTTGAGCCGGGGGCATTCAGGCTGGCTGAACAGCTTATCCGGCGAATTCTGCTCCATTATCTTTCCGTCGGCCATGAACAGCACCCGGTTGCCCACCTCTTTGGCAAAGCCCATTTCGTGGGTAACGACCACCATGGTCATGCCTTCGTTGGCAAGCTCCTTCATAACGTCCAGCACCTCACCCACCATCTCGGGGTCAAGGGCGGAGGTGGGCTCGTCAAAAAGCATCACCTTGGGGTGCATGGCCAGGGCGCGGACTATGGCGATACGCTGCTTCTGACCGCCGGAGAGCGCCGAGGGATAGGAGTCCGCCCTGTCGGCAAGACCCACCCGCTCCAGCAGGCGCTCCGCCTCGGCGTTGGCCTCGTCAGGCTTCATAAGACCCGTCTTTATGGGCGAGAGCGTGATGTTTTTGCGCACGGTCATGTTGGGGAACAGATTGAAGTGCTGAAACACCATGCCCATCTGACGGCGCATGACGTTAATGTCGGTTTTGGGCGAGGTGATGTCCACGCCCTCAAAGGTGATGGTGCCGCTGCTGGGCTCCTCCAGAAGGTTCAGGCAGCGCAGAAAGGTGGATTTGCCGGAGCCCGACGGCCCGATGATGACCACCTTTTCTCCGGGATATATGTGCTCTGAAATATCGTCCAGCACCAGATGATCGCCGAAGGATTTTGAAAGATTTTTAATGTCTATCACTCTGACGAAGCCTCCTTTCCAGAATTCCCAGCAGCCAGGTCAGTATCATGACCACCACAAGATACATGGCGGCAATTCCCAAAAACGGCATAAAAGCCTGATAAGTATTGGCCTGTATCTGCATGGCCACTTTGGTCAGGTCTGTAAGACCGATAACGGTAACAAGGGATGTATCCTTGAAAAGCGTTATAAGCTCGTTGCCCAGCGCGGGCAAAATGTTTTTAATGGCCTGGGGTATGACCACCGACTTCATCACCGGCGCATAGCCCAGCCCCAGCGAGCGGCCCGCTTCCATCTGCCCCGGGTCGATGGACATTATGCCGCCGCGGATTATCTCGGACACATAGGCGCCGGAGTTGATGCCCAGCGTCAGGATGGCCACCAGCGTAAGCCGGCGGGACGCGGCGAAAAACACAAAGCCCATAATAAGCAGCTGCACCATCATAGGCGTGCCGCGGATGACAGTGGTGTATATCTTGCATATGGCGTTGAAAAAGCCCAGCAGGCCGTTTTTATGACTGCGCTGCTGATCGTGGGCCGTGCGCACCACGGCCACCAGTATGCCCAGTATTATGCCCAGAGCCAGCGCGCCCAGCGTTACCTGGCAGGAGGTACCAAGACCCTTCAGATAGCGCAGCCATCTGTCGCCTTCAATGAAGCTCTGGCTGAACTGCTGCTGCAAACTGAGAAAAAATTCTCCCATAGACTGATTTCCTTTCAATAG
>CAZLIJ010000145.1:0-2271 GCA_964559305.1 uncultured Oscillospiraceae bacterium
CTGATCGGTGACGCCCTCTCTGGCGTCGATCATGATAAGGCACACGTCGGCCCGCTCAATGGACAGTTTTGCCCGCATGACGGAAAATTTTTCCACCCGCTCCTCCACCTTGGACTGGCGGCGGATGCCGGCGGTGTCGATAAACACATACTTGCCGGTTTCGTTTTCAAAGGGCGTGTCCACAGCGTCTCTGGTGGTGCCGGCCACATCGGAAACTATCACCCGCTTTTCACCCAGAATATAGTTTATCAAAGAGGATTTGCCCACGTTGGGCTTGCCGATAACCGCCACCCTGACAGCGTCGTCGTCCTCTTCCTCCTCATCCTCCGGCGGAAAGCTCTTCACGCACTCGTCCAGCAGGTCGCCGGTGCCGTGGCCGTGGATGGCGGAAACGGCGATGGGGTCCCCCAGACCGAGAGCGTAGAATTCGTACAGTGCGGGGTCGGTCATGCCGGTGGAGTCGGCCTTGTTAACGGCCAGCACCACAGGTTTTCTTGAACGCTTGAGCATATTGGCCACGTCCTTGTCCGCGGCGGTGACGCCGGTGCGGATGTCCGTGACCAGCACTATAACGTCGGCGGCCTCGATGGCTATCTGAGCCTGCTCGCGCATAAAGGCCAGGATCTCGCTGTCGGCTCTGGGCTCAATGCCGCCGGTATCAACAATATTGAACGACCTGCCGCACCAGTCGCAGTCGGCGTAAAGCCTGTCTCTGGTGACGCCGGGCGTATCCTCCACAATGGAGAGCCGCTTCCCGCAAAGTCTGTTAAAAAGCATGGATTTGCCCACGTTGGGCCTGCCAACGATGGCTACAAGAGGCTTTGACATACGCGTCCTCCCCCTTTCTCAGTTCTGATTGTATTTATAGTATTCTGTATACCCGCCGTCGGAGGGCAGTTTGACCTCCGGCAGTATGCCGGACACCGCGTCCCACAGGGCAAAGCCGTCCTGCTCCACGGGATATATGGGCACTCCCAGCGCGTCGGACGCCTCTTTAAGCGTCACATTGTCAAGAAAGTCCAGCTCGTCCCGCCGGAGCATATTCTGGGATATAAGCAGCCGCTGGCCAAGGTTTTTGCCCTTGAGCTGCCTTATAAGATCGCCGCCGGTGATAAGGCCCGTGACGTTTATACTGTGCCCGAAAAAGTCGTTTTCTATGGGATAGACTTTGCCTTTTATTGTATCATATTTTTCCCCCGCGGTACACAGGAGTTTTTCAAAATACGGCGCGGCTGAGACCCCGGTGGCGATGGAAAAGGGCACTCCGTCCGGCGGGTCGGATAGTCTGAGGGCGGCGGAAAACTCCGTCTGAAGCATTCTTATCATTCCCACGCCGTTTTCAAGCTGGGTGTGTTCCTCGTAAAACCCGTCCTCCGGCAGCTCCATGCCGGCCTTTATATACATCTCGTCGCCGCAGAAAAATATGCGGCTGCCGTATTTTTCCACGCACTGGTCGCCGAATTTTGTTATAAGCTCAATGGTTTCCCGGGAGTGCTCCGGGGTGAAAGGCTTCAATGGATATAGCCCTTCCCGGAATTTCGTCAGCCCCACGGGGACTATGGAAACGCTGTGCATGGCCGGCCACATGGCCGCCAGATCTCGCATGGAGCGCAAAAGCGCCTCCCCGTCGTTTATTCCGGGGCAGCAAACTATCTGGCAGTTCATGGTTATGCCCGCTTCGGCGAAGCGGCGCATGATGTCTATGCTCTCCCCCGCTCTGGGGCTGCGCAGCATCTTCACCCGAAGCTCCGGGTCGGTGGTGTGCACCGACACGTTGATGGGGCTTATCCGCAGGTCGATAATGCGCTGTATCTCCCGGGGAGAGAGATTGGTAAGGGTGATGTAGTTGCCCAGAAGAAAGCTGAGGCGGGCGTCATCGTCCTTGAAATACATGGTCTTGCGCATACCCGGCGGCAGCTGGTCGATAAAGCAGAAAACACAGTTGTTGGCGCAGGCGCGGGGCTTGTCCATAAGATAGGTCTCAAAATCAAGACCCAGATCGCCGCCCTCGCCCTTGATGATATGGGCAGTGCGCTCCTCCCCCCCGGGTGAGCGCAGCACGATGGCCAGCTCCCGGTCATAGGAGAAGAACTTATAATCCAGCACGTCCTCCACCGTTTTGCCGTTTATGGACACGATAACGTCGCCCGGCCGGGCGTGACGCCTGAGCGGGCTTGATTCGTCTATGGATTTGATGACATTGTCCATAATAAGCTCCAAAACGCAATAAGAGGTTATGCTTTTTCCTGTCTAAGCAGAAGGAGGAAAGGC
>CAZLIJ010000145.1:2371-4478 GCA_964559305.1 uncultured Oscillospiraceae bacterium
AAGGAGGAAAGGCGTGCCGCCTTTTTGACCGGCAGCGGAGCTGCCGGCCTTAACGCCGTGTTTTTTGCAGCGCAAAAAACCTCGCTTCGCTCGCCGCATTCTGCTGCGGCTGTCATCGAATCATGAGCGGGGCTTTCGCCCCCTCATACTCCCCCAGTTATGCTTTTACTTCTCTTTCTAAGCAAAAGGAGGAAAGGCGTGCCGCCTTTCCTCCTCAAGCTTCTTTTACTTGCTTTCCTCGACCTTGATGACTTCACGGCCATTGTACTGTCCGCATTTCGGGCAGGCGCGGTGAGGCATACGCAGTGCTCCGCAGTTGGGGCACTTTACCAGTGCGGGGGCAGTGAGCTTCCAGTGAGAAGAACGTCTCTTATCACGTCTCTGTCTTGATACTTTTCCTTTTGGGACCGCCATGTTGACACCTCCAATTCCTTATAGCTGTTTTGAGCAGCCGTCATAATATGCTTTTTATTTATCCAAAAGCTGCTCAAGCACAGCCATTCTTGGATCGGGTTCTTTGCCGCAGGAACATGGACCCAGATTAAGGTTTTTGCCGCAGCTGGGGCAAAGACCTTTACAGTCCGGGGAACAGAGGAACTTTGTGTCCATATCCAGAACGAAAAGCATTCTGACTATGTCCTCAACATCAATTCCGTCGTCCTCCAGAGGAAAAACATCCGGGTCGTCTATCTCGCTTTCATCGTCGGAGATAACGGCGTCAAGGTCCATGACCTTTTCACTTTTAAACTCTCCTCCGCAGCGGTCACAGACGCACAGCATGTCCGCGGTCAGCGTTCCTGTGAGTTTGAGCACACCGGCGGTGTTCTTCACCATGCCGGCGGCATGAGGCGCCGAAATGTATTCCCTCACCTGAGGGAAGTCAAGATCGGACGTGTCCAGCGTGCAGTCATAGCTGATACTGCCGCCGGGATTCTCAATGATTTTACTAAGATCGAGACGCATAATACACCTCACAAGTCGCTTTGACATTATAGTCAAATTAACGGGGCTTGTCAACTTATTTTTTATAGTGTATACTCCGAGGCATGAAAGAGATTATTATAAAACGAAACGACGCGGGCCAGCGGCTGGACAGGTTCGTGGGCAAGGCCGTGCCCCTGCTGCCGGAAGCGCTGCTGCAAAAGTATATCCGCATCAAGCGCATAAAAGTAAACGGCAAGGGCTCCAAGCGGGACCTGCGCCTTTCAGAGGGCGATGTGCTAAGCCTTTACATCAACGACGAGTTTTTTGATAAGCCCGCCGAGCAAAACTCATATTTAAAGGTAGGCACCCCCCGCCTGACCGTGGTGTACGAGGACGACAACATCCTGCTGGCGGATAAAAAGCCCGGCGTGCTGTGCCACAGCGCGGGGGCTTGGGACTACAACACCCTTATCGCCAACATACAGGCGTATTTATACCAGAAGGGCCAGTGGCGCCCCAGGGAGGAAAACGCCTTCGCCCCCGCCCTTTGCAACCGCATAGACCGCAACACCGGCGGCATAGTCATCGCCGCCAAAAACGCCGAGGCGCTGCGGATACTCAATGAAAAGATAAAAGACCGGGAGATAGAAAAATACTACCTCTGCGCCGTCATGGGCAAGCCCCGCCCCGCCTCCGGCAGACTGGAGAACTATATTTTCAAGGACGCCGTGAAAAATCAGGTATATATCAAAACCGCCCCGGAGCCGGGCGCCCGGACAGCGGTGACGGAATACCGGGTGCTGGAAAGCAAAAACGGTCTCTCTCTTGTGGAGTGCCGGCTGCTCACCGGGCGCACCCATCAGATCCGCGCCCAGATGGCTCACGCCGGCTGGCCCCTTCTGGGGGACGGCAAATATGGCCGGGAGCGGGAAAACCGGGAGTTCGGCGAAAAGGGTCAGGCTCTTTACTCACATAAGCTGCGCTTTGAATTCCCCACCGACGCCGGAATTCTCAACTATCTGCGGGGCCGGGAATTCACCGTGGATAACATTGATTTCAAAGAAAAGTATTTTCCGGGTTTTTCCGGGAAATAATTTAATGTAACGGATTGACAAACCCCGCGGGAATATGTATATTGAACTCAATGCTGCGAAGGGCACTCCGGACGTAGACCGGAGCGCCC
>CAZLIJ010000146.1:0-4477 GCA_964559305.1 uncultured Oscillospiraceae bacterium
TGACGAACAAAAGGTCAAGCCCCGCGTTCAGCACCGCGGTTATACATAGAAAATACAGCGTGGCCCTGCTGTCTCCCACCGCCCGCAGCACCGCGGCGATGGCGTTATAGGCGAACTGAAAGATAAGCCCTCCGGCGTAGATGGAAAAATAGGTCACGCTCAGCTCCATCACTTCGCCCGCCGGCACCTTCATCAGCCCGTGGATGAGCCATGGGGAAAACACCGCCCCCAGCACCGACGCCGCCATGCCCACACCCAAAAGCAAAATAAGCGCCGTGGAAGCGCACTCGCGCATTTCCCCGGTTCTTTTCGCGCCGAAAAGCTGGGATATGGCTATGCCGGAGCCGTTGGCAAGGCCAAAGGATATGGCCAGAAACACCATGGTCAGTGATGCGCAGTTGCCCACGGCGGACAGCGCCGACTGTGACACGAACTGCCCCACCACTATGCCGTCCACCGTGTTATAAAGCTGCTGCAAAAGATTGCCCAGCATCAAAGGCAGGGAAAAGCGCGCCACGTGCTTCCAGCCCGTGCCAACGGTCATATCAAGTCCGGCCATGTCCCCGCCCCCTCTTTTTTGCGATAGAGATATATTTTATCATTCCCGGTGGATTATTGCAACGGAGACAGGCCCATAAAAAATCAGAAAACCCGCCAGTCGGGTTTTCTGATTTATAAAAGCCTTGACGGGCGTTTTATTTGTGGCTGCCCGAAATGTCTCAGAATATGGCCACTACCGCGCCGGCATAGGTGTCGGCGATGTACTGCTTCACGGCGTCGGTCTTCAGGGCCGTCAGCAGGGCCTGTATCTTG
Organism: uncultured Oscillospiraceae bacterium; assembly: GCA_964559305.1. Lineage (GTDB taxonomy): Bacteria > Bacillota > Clostridia > Oscillospirales > Oscillospiraceae > UBA2922. Next base: position 814 of record CAZLIJ010000146.1, read on the forward strand.
GCGGAGCTCTCGTCGCCGGAGCGGACGGCGATGATGTTGGCGTAGGTCTGGGCGGCGTCGCCGGAGGCGTCCTCGGAGGCCAGCGCGTCGGCTATTTTAAGACCCGCGGCGATGGCGTAGTTGCCGTTGATAACGGCGATGGTGCCCTCGTCGCTGTTTTTCAGCTGGGCTGCCACGGTGTCGGCCTGCACTGCCTGAATTTTGTAGCCGCCGTCGTCCTTCACGTCAAGGGTGGTGACGCCCGCGGCGGGATCGGCGTCGTCGGCCAGCTTGATAAGGCCCTCCTGCTGCAAAAGGAACAGGGCCCGGGTCTCGTTGGAATCGTCGGCGGGGATGATGATGGTGGCTCCGGCCTTCAGATCCTTCAGGTCGGTTATGCCGTTGCCGTATATGCCGAAGGGCTCGTAGTGGATGGCGCCGGCGGAAACAAGGCTGGTGCCGTTGGACTTGTTGTAGCTTTCAAGATAGGGGGCGTGCTGGAAGTAGTTGGCGTCCAGCTCTCCGTCGGCCAGGGCCTTGTTGGGCAGCACATAGTCGTCGTAGGTGACGATCTTCAGGGTGTAGCCCTGAGCGGCAAGGGTATCCTTGACCTGCTCAAGTATTTCGGCGTGGGGAGTGGCGGAAGCGCCAACGGTTATGGTCTTGTCGTCGCCGGAGGCGGCATTGTCGGTGCCGGAGGGAGCGGCGGTCTTGCTGCCGCAGGCGGACAGCGCCGCCAGAGATATTACCAGTACTATGCTCAAAATCACAGCTGTAAGCTTTTTCATGTTATTCTCCTTAAAATTTTTATATTTTTTGGTTTGGTCCTTATTATGTACTCACGCACATTCGTCCAAACCAGAAATTGGCCCGGACAAGTTTTTGAAGTCTTTTTATCATATCAGCCCAGCCTTTTGTCCGTTTTGCGCACTATAAGCACGCCCAGCTCCTGAATTATCTGCACGATAACAATGGTCAGCGCCACGCATATCCAGATAATATCGTCGTTATATCTCTGATAGCCGTAGGAAATGGCCACCTGACCCAGTCCGCCGCCGCCGATGGTACCGGCCATGGCGGAGTAGCCCAGTATTGTCACCATGGAGATTATGGAGCCGGTTATCAAAGCGGGCTTTGCCTCCGGCACCAGCACCTTCCACACGATCTTGGAGGAGGAGGTACCCATGGCCTGAGCGGCCTCGATAACGCCGGGGGAGACCTCCTTTATGGACGATTCCACCATCCGGGCCACATAGGGGGCCGCGGCGATGATAAGGGTAACTATCATGGCCTTGTTGCCAAAGCTTGTGCCCACCACTAACTTTGCCGCCGGCAGCACCGCCACCATCAGGATTATAAACGGTACGCTGCGAAGGGCGTTGACGATAACGCCCAGCGTGCGGTTGAGCCACTTTATGGGGCGGATGCCCCCGTCGTCTGTGACAGACAGCACAAGACCCAGAGGAAGCCCGATGCCGTAGGATACGGCGGTGGAGATAAGGGTCATATATACAGTCTCCCATATGGCCAGCTGTATGGTTCCCGACTGCCAGAGCTTAAAAAACATCTCAGACACGGCTTATTCCTCCTCGTAAACTTTGATGGGGCTGGCCTTCAGCCAGGCGCTTATCTTTTCGGAAAGACGCTTGTCGTCGGGCAGCTCGATGATGGTGTAGCCGTAGGCTATGCCGTCTATATCCCGCATATCGGCGCATATGATGCTCACCGGCGCCTGACAGGCCAGCACCATTTCCGCGATAAGGGGCTTGTTGGAGGTCATGCCGTCGAACACCAGCCGCAGCTTTTTGCCCCCGAAGGTCTTGAAGGCGCTGTCGGCCTCCTTGCGCAAAATGAGCTGGCGGGCGATGTCCGAGCGGGGATCGGCGAACACGTCGCACACCTTGCCCAGCTCCGCGATGCGGCTTTGATCCACTACGGCCACCCGGTCACAGATAAGGTCGATTACCCGCATCTCATGGGTGATGACCACGATGGTCACGCCCAGATTTTTGTTTATATCCCGCAGCAGCTCCAGAATGGCCCGGGTGGTGTTGGGGTCAAGGGCGCTGGTGGCCTCGTCGCACAGAAGATACTTGGGCTTTGTGGCAAGGGCTCTTGCTATGGCCACCCGCTGCTTTTGTCCGCCGGAGAGCTTTGAAGGGTACTGGCCGGCCTTGTCGTCCAGCCCCACCAGCTTCAGCAGCTCCTTTGCCCGGGCCTCCGCCTCGTCCTTTTTCACCCCCGCTATCTCCAGCGGGAAGCACACATTTTTCAGCACGGTGCGCTGCTCCAGCAGGTTGAAGCCCTGAAATATCATGCCTATGTTCCGCCGGGTCATCAAAAGCTCCTTTTCCGACATGGCCGTGATGTCTCTGCCGTCAATGAGCACAGCGCCCTCCGTGGGCTTTTCCAGCAGATTTATGCACCGCACCAGCGTGGATTTTCCCGCGCCGGAAAGGCCGATGATGCCGAACACTTCCCCGTCGTTTATGGTGAGGTTTATGTCCTTGAGGGCCTCCACGGGACTTCCCGAGTTATTATAGGTCTTGCTGAGATTCTGGATCTCTATCATTGCTTCGCTTCCTTTGCGTGTATTTGGGCACAAAAAAATGAGGCCGGAAGCTCATACTGCTTCCGGCCTCATAATCGGCGGATAATATCAAGTCTATCCGCAATTTATAAGGATACGATACAGGACGAGCCATATTTTTGGGCGCGGCAAGGCATGCACATGCTGCACATGCACATCATCATATCCATCATTTCGATGCGGTTGCTTTTCATACGGCGCGTCTCCTTTCGTGATAATTCTGCTATTAACTGTGTGGGATTATAACAAACTGTCAATGTCTTGTCAACCCGCGCATTGTACAAAAAACCCGCCCCTGGGAGCGGGTTTTTCATGTTCTTTTATTTGCACTGGGCAATATTATTCATCACGTCAAGGTAAAACCGGTGGGTCTGGAGCGTGCTTTCGTTGAAAAATCCGCCCACGAAGCCGATGTGGTCCAGCAGCTGCATCCGCATTATATACCACCGACCGGGCTGAATATCATCCCCGCTTTTAACGGTGTCCAGACCGTAATTCACATGGGCGTCCCAGACAGCTTTCCCGTTTTCAAGATGATAGGGGCACCTGCCGGAGATCACGTTAACCATGCCGTCGCCCGGCTGCCAGTCCCGGCCGAGGGTCTGTTTTGCCACGGTGACGGTGGTTTTCGCGCTGCCATAGCCGTCGGCAAAGCTGCCGGCGGTGACGCCGGTGTATTTGCCGGAATTATAGGCAAATATCTGCATCGGCGCCCACATTCTGGCGGCGGGCCTGCATGTATCGGTCAGCTCGTCGCGATACATCCTGTTGCCGTAGTAAGAAAAGTAATATACATTGCCGGGCATCTCAATCGATGAGTTCAGATACACGGCCCTGTCGATAGTCAGATCCTCAAACGCGTTGTCGTTGTGGTCGAGAAAACTGGATCTCAGCACCCTGTCAAGGGCCTGGGTCATAGTCTCGTTGTCGTTTTTATAGATCCCGAAGTGCTCCAGCTGAAAATCATAGACGCCCTTGAGCTTTGACACCCCCAGCGCTTTTGAAAGCGCTGTTGTAAGCATGGCCGTAGCCCGGGTCATGCCGCCGTTGGCCTCTATGAAGGTTGTGCCGTCGCTGGGGGCGGCAATGGCCGTC
>CAZLIJ010000147.1:0-4467 GCA_964559305.1 uncultured Oscillospiraceae bacterium
ATGGCTTTTCTGGGTCTGAACAGGTAAAACCGCTAAAAAATCTCCCGACTTATGTCGGGAGATTTTTTTACCACTTATTTTCAACTTTCTCGGCAAAGCCGGGGAAGTCTTTTATCTCGATTACCTTGCCGTTGTCCAGTACGGCCTTGCCGGTGAAGCGGCCAAAGACCTGATGCTGGTCGGATTTTATCAGCTTCACGTCCGTGCAGGATTTTCTGTCCAGCACTGGCACAAAGTCCATCTCAAAGCGCCCGTCGTCGGAGGTGAAGGTCCACGGTGACATGAAGTCCTTTTCCCCGCCGGGGATGTTGAATTTTACATTGGAGAGCTTGTGAGCCTTTCCGCCGTAAAAAAGCATATTCTCCGTGGCGGCGGCGGTGTTGCCGAAGCCGTAGCCGATGTTCCAGCCGAAGGGCACGCCGTCCACCTGCCCCGAGGCGCTGCCCCAGTACCAGGTGTTGTGGTATGTCCACACGCCCCGGCCCCAGTCCAGCACGGCAAAGCTGTCCGCCGGGTCGAAAACATAGGTTTTGCCGCCGTAGGTGAAGCTGCCGTCGGCTCTCAGGCAGTTTATCTTCTGGTTAAAATAGAAGTGGCCGGGCTTGTCGAAGGGGGTGCAGATGACCATGCTCTCCTCCGGCTCGTCAAAAAGCTCCACTCTGCCGTTAAGAGCGCCCAGCGGGCCGAATTTATCCATGTGCACGGTGAGCACTCTGCGCCCCAAACCGTCGTTTTTGAAGTAAAGCGCACGGCCCTTTCCGCTGTGGTGAGTGTCGCCGACGGCGGACGTTTCCGGCAGACCCACCCTGCCCAGGGGCATAAAGCCCATGGGGCTGGTGGTTATCTCCCAGCCCTCGTCGAAATTCAGCACGGAGACCGAATCAAGGCTCATGTAGCCGTTATCGTCCACAGTGAGAGCCAGAGCGAAGCGGCCATTATTGATGAGGTAGTAATCCCATTCTTTTATCCGCAGCGGGCTTGCCTTTATGGCGGCCCGGCGGTAAATGGGCAGAAGCTTTTTTGCATAGCCCGGCTGGGCCAGATCGCCCTTTGAATCCAGCAGCGGCCCCCGGGTGATGATCTCATGCTGCATCAGTATTCACGCTCCTTTTTGATAAGCCTTATATCACGCCCGGCAAAGGGCAGGGTGAAATACTCTCCGTCCAGACGGGAAACTATCTGGGCAGAATACTTCCTTGCCAGCTCCTCGCCGGTGCAGTTTGTGGAAATTATAGTGACTTTTCCGTCAGTAAGGCGGGTGTTGATGAGGGTGTAGAGGGCGCTGACGGATATGGCCGTGACCATCTCCGTGCCCAGATCGTCCAGTATCATCAGGTCTGCTGACAGCATTCTGCGCACCTTGGTGTCGGCCTCTCCCGCGGCGGCGGGGTCCCGGGAAAATTTGCGGCACTCAAAGGCGTCCAGCGCGGCGGAGGCGGTGTCGTAGCACACGGAAAAGCCCCTGTCGGCCACCACCCGGGCAATGCAGGCGGAAATATATGTTTTGCCAAGCCCCGTGCCGCCCTGAAAAAGAAGGTTGGGCGAAGCGGAGGAAAAACCGGCGGCATACTCCCGGCAGGTGTCGTAGACCTGACGCATATATTCCCGGGGGGATTCGCCTGCGGCGTCGGGCGTGTCGTCATACAAAGTCAGGTCGAATTTTTCAAAGCACTCACTGCCGGAGCGGAGCAGCACACCCAGCTCGTCGGTCAGGGCGCGGTTATAAAGCTCCTTAAGGCAGGAGCAGACCTGCCCGTCCACATAGCCGGTGTCCCGGCATTTTGGGCAGGAAAAAATCTCGTCCGGGTAGTCGATGGGGAAGCCGTTTTCCGTCAGCAGCTCCGCCCGCCGGGCCTGCAAGGCCAGATTTTCCTTTTCAAGGGCGGCGATCTTTTCCTGCATACCCTCCGCCGGGCCGATGGCTATGCCCATGAGCCGGCTCATCTGGCAGCGGAGTTCGGCGTCTATCCCGGCAGTTTCGGGTATGCGCCGGTGCATAAGCTCTACGCGCCGGGCGTGTTCCGCGGCGTTTTCTTCTCGCCTTTGCGCCATAGCCTCTCTGGCTTTGGCCAGCAGCTTGCCGTCATATGCCATTAAAAATCACTTCCCATCGGCGGTTTTCATTTTGTTTTTCAGAGCCTTAAGACTGTCCGCCCCGGGTTTGGCGGCCATAGCCGGCGCGGGGGCGGGGGCGCGGCGGCGGCAGGCGTCCTTCTCCTCGATCTCCCCGGCTGAATGCAGTCCCTTGTCGTTCCAGCTCAAAATTATCTTGTTCATATAGTTCCACTTGAGAGAGCCGGTGTTGGTGACGGTGCGGTCGTAGGCGATAGCCAGCGCCTGGTTGTCAAAGCCCATGTCCAGCCAGGAGGACACATATTTGTGCTCTGTGGCCGTCAGCTCCCGGCCCCGTATGCCCATGGCGGCGGCGGCTGACGCAACGGCTGTGCGCCGGGCGCGGAAATCCTTTATGTATTCCTCCGCCTGCTCAAAGGTCAAAATCTCGTTGTCGGCCCAGGCGTAGGCTTCTTTTTCTATAATTCTCATGCTGGGCAGGGAGCCGGGGCCGTATTTTTCCCGGTTTCTGTCCACGCAGAAGTTCAAAAGCTCCAAAATGACCTCCGGCGGCAGCGCCAGATAGTCGTAAATGCCGAAAAGCTTTTTCATGTCCTGCCCGGAAATGGCCCGGCCAAGTATCCGCTGGGTCTCGGCCACGATGGCCTGAAAAGTGCCGTCCTCCTTTGAACGGCGGACTATATCCTCGGCGGAATAATCCGGCAGCTCGTCCGCCGGGGGCAGCTTTTCGCTTTTTTCCGGCGCGGGCGGGGGGGAGGAAGCCGGGGGAAGGCAGCCCATGCGCCTCAGCTTTTCCGCGGCGTCGTATATGGCCGCTGAGGTCATAAAAAGCTCTCTCGCGGCGCTTTCCGGGTCGTAGCCGCGGCGCAGAGAGTAGAGGTACAAAAGGGCCATATTCCCGTCGTGAGCGGCGATAAGAGCGTCCAGATCACCGCCGGATATGCAGTTTTCGCTGGTTTTTTCCATATTTTATCCAACCGTATGTTTGTAAATTTTCTTCGTTTATCGGTGAATACACATTATAACATCAAAATTGACTTGTAGCAATAGCGCACATTGTGGTATACTCACCATGTGTAATTATCTTTTTCGAGGTATGCGATGCTTGAACTTTTATCCCCGGCGGGTTCGCCGGAGGCGGTGATCGCCGCCGTTCAGAACGGCGCGGACGCCGTATATATGGGCTTTGGCGGCTTCAACGCCCGCCGGGGCGCCAAAAACTTTACCGATGAGGAATTCGCCAAGGCGGTCAGGTACTGCCGGGTGCGGGGCTGCAAGGTATATGTCACCCTGAATACGCTGGTGGGCGACAGGGAGATGGAGGACGCCGTGGATATGGCGCGTCAGGCTTCCCAGCTGGGAGCGGACGCGATTTTGGTGCAGGATCTGGGCCTTGCCCGGATGCTGCGCAAAGCCGTGCCTGATATTTCCCTCCACGCCAGCACCCAGATGAGCATACACAATCTGGCGGGAGTGAAGGCCGCGGCGGAAATGGGCATGACCCGCGCCGTGCTGGCCCGGGAGCTTTCCATCGACCAGATAAGATACATCTGCAAAAATTCCCCCATAGAGATCGAGGTCTTTGTCCACGGAGCGCTGTGCTTCTGCCATTCCGGCCAGTGCTATATGAGCGCGCTTATAGGCCGGCGCAGCGGCAACCGGGGCATGTGCGCCCAGCCCTGCCGGATGCAGTATTCTCTGGGCGGCAGGATGGACAACTACCCCCTTTCTTTGAAGGACAGCTGCCTTGTGGACAGGCTGGGCGAGCTGGAGGACGCCGGTGTGGCGTGCGTGAAGATCGAAGGGCGCATGAAGCGGCCTGAGTATTCCGCCATAGTCACCGGCATATATTCCCGGGCAATAAAGGACAAAGCCAGCCCCACCGATGATGAAATGAACCTGCTGGAAACCGCCTTTTCCCGTCAGGGCTTCACTCAGGGCTACTATACCGGCGACAAGGCCGATATGTTCGGCGTCCGGGAGGAGCCGGACAAGTCCGCGGAGAAGATATTTTCCGCTGTCAGGAAGGAATACGCCGACAAGGAGATTCGCCGGATACCGGTGAACTTTTACACCCGCGTGCGGGCGGGCAAACCCGCTCAGGCTGTGGCGGTGGACGACGAGGGCCACAAGGCCGCCGTACTGGGCCCCACGCCGCAAAGCGCTGTGAAGCAAAGTCTAAGCGCTGAAATTATCGACAGTCAGATGCACAAGACCGGCGGCACGCCCTACATCTGTCAGGAAAGCGAAAGCAGGGTGGAGGATGGGCTTTTCCTGCCCTCCGCGGCCATAAACGATATGCGCCGGCGTCTGGTGGCCCAGCTGAGCGACAGCCGCGCCCAGCCGCCGAAGCGCAGGAGCCTGCCCATGCCCTCCATGCCCAAGGGCTCGCCC
>CAZLIJ010000148.1:0-4457 GCA_964559305.1 uncultured Oscillospiraceae bacterium
AAAAAGTATTTGTTGCGCTTATCTGTAATAGTCATGGCAGCTCCTCTATCATATAAATATTTGAGCCGAAATCGCCCTGAACTCTGATGTTCTCGCTGTAACCCGTGCCGGAAAAGAGGGGGGCGAGCGGTATTCCGCCCGCCAGCGCGCCGCCGCTGACGGTCATGTCCTCCACGCCGTCCTCCATGGGCAGCAGAGAGTCAGCAGTGCGCATGACAAGGCCCCGGGGGCTCAGGCTGACGGGAGAGATGAATTTAAGCAATCGTCCGAAGGCGCCTACCCGAAGGAGCTGGGGCCGGCTTTTGATCCGATACCTTTTGTTTGCTCCAAGTCCCGGCACCAGCAGCGTTTCATAGCCGGGCGCCGCGTGGACAAGCCTGTGGAAAAGCCCCACGGCCAGTTCTTTTTCCCCCGCCGCCATCCAGCACTCGCCGTCACCCGGCGGAACAAGGCGCGAAAACGTTCCGAACTGAAAGGTCATGCGGTGCGCCTTATAGAATTCTATCTGGGCTTTTATCTCCGCTTTTTCCACCGGCAAAAGATCGTCCAGATCCAGCTCGTAGCCCAGAGCGCCGAAAAAGGCCGCGTTGCCCCGGGTGCTCAGGGGAGTATCCCGCAGGGTCTGGGCGTGGGGCGCATCGGCCACGTGGCAGCCCACAGCGGACTGGGGATAGAGATAGCTCAGGCCCTTTTGAATATCCAGCCGCTCTATGGGGTCGGTGTTGTCGGAAGCCCATATCTGGGGCGAAAAGCACAGCATACCCAGATCGAAGCGCCCTCCGCCGGAAGCGCAGCTCTCCAGCAATATCTCCGGCCGGGGGGAGAATATCCGCCGCAGCACGTCATAAAGCCCCAGCACATATTCATGGGCCTTAAGTCCCAGCGCGGGGGAGTGGCGGTTCATGTCCCACTTGACGTATTTTATATCCGCGCTGTCCAGCACGGCGGACACGGAGGAAACGATATAATCCCGCACCTGGGGCTTTGTCAGATCCAGCAGCAGCTGGTGGCGGCTCAAAAGCGGCTCCCGCCCCGGCCAGTCCAGCACCCAGTCCGGGTGGGCACGGTAAAGCTCACTGTCCGGATTCACCGATTCCGGCTCGAACCACAGACCGAAGTCAAGACCCAGAGCCTTCAGCTTATCCCCAAGGCCACCAAGGCCCCGGGGCAGCTTTTTTAGATTAACGTCATAATCTCCCAGTCCTGCCCTGTCGTTATCCCGGGCTCCGAACCAGCCGTCGTCCAGCACGAAAAGCTCGCAGCCCAGCTTCTTCGCTTTTTTGGCAAGGCTCATAAGTCTGCCCTCGTCAAATTTGAAAAGGCAGCCCTCCCAGTCGTTGAAAAGCACGGGCCGCGCCCTGTACCGCCACGCCGGGGGCACGATATGGTCGTTGACAAAGCCGTGCATTTTTTTGGAAAGCCCGTTATAGCCCCTGTTGGAAAAGGCCAGCACGGCCTCCGGCGTTTCAAAGCTCTCCCCGGGGGCAAGGCTGATCCGCAGCTGGGCGGGGGATATGCCCTGCATCACCCGGGTAAGCCCCTGCGCGGAACGGCGGACGCCGGCGTAATGGTTGCCGGAGTAGACAAGGTTGAAGCCGTATACCCGGCCATGATCCTCCCCCGCGCCGTTTTCGGCAAGGAGAAAGCCGGGGTTGTGGCGGTTTGATGAAAAGCCCGCGGCGCTGATATTCACAAGCCCCGCCCCGCCCACTGGCACGGTTTGGGCATGGGTCTCCCCTATCCACCCGCCGTTGAAGCTTGTCATCTGATACTCCCCCGCCAGATCAAGGCAGCAGCTCATCAGCTTTGTCACGAAAAGGGTTTCCCCGCCCACATTTTTTATCTCCGCCCGGCGGGTCAGCACAGAATCGAACAGCGTCCAGTACAGATAAAGCTCCGCCCCCACAGCGGCGTCCTGAAGGGTTATTTTCAGCGTTTCGCCGCCGGTGCCGGCCTGAGGCAGGCCGCTTTTCATTTTCACTGTGCCTTCAATTATCTCATAGTCTTTGAAAACGAACTCCGAGGCGGCGGGCCCCAGAGGGGTCTCAAGCTCCACGGGGCTTTCCCGATAATCCCCCCGGCCAGCGCCGCTCCATTCCAGCGGCAGCGTGTCCGGGCAGCTTTCCGGCGCACCCTCCTGACGCAGCACGGCGCTGCCCCAGCCTGTGCCGGGGCGGACAAACAGCGCCTCAGCGTCGTCCCCAGCTGCAGCCGGGCCGAAATATCCGTGCTCCAGCCCGCCGTATTTCGTCACCCGAAACATATACGACGTGTCCGCAGATCTTATATGAAATACACTGCCGCTGAAAGTAATCACCGGTATTCCCCGTCTTTCACATATTTTTGGAACATTTCCTCCGTCACGCCGCCGGCTTTTATCATTTCGGAATAGAATTCACCGGAGCGCTTCACAGTCCGCTTCTGGGTGTCGTAATCCACCTTTACAAGACCGAAGCGGGCGCTCTGCCCCTCCAGCCACTCAAAGTTGTCGCAGAAGCACCAGTGATAGTATCTCTCAAAATCAAGTCCGGAATCCGCCATGGTCTTGAGATGTTCAAATATATATTTTGCCCGGAATTTATCCTCATTGTCGCAGGTTCCGTTTTCCGTCACCCACACAGGTCGGTCAAGAATATTGACAAGCTTCTGTGCGCACCGGACTATGCCCTCCGGGTATATCTCCCAGCCCAGATCGTTTTTCGGGCAGTGGTCAAAAGTGCCGTCAGCAAGGCCGGACACGGCGGAGCGGGAATAATAGTTCACGCCGATAAAATCCGCGTATTCGCCCCGGGGCACTATATGGGGGCTTCTTAGCGGCGGGGCGAAGTCGCCCAGACACATGGCCCTTGTTACCGCCCCCTGAAAAAGCCACTCCCCTGCCGCCGCGCACAGCCGGTGCCAGGGATTTTTCCCGTCCTTCGGGTCAAACACCCGCACATGATTTGCAAAGCTGACCATGGTGTCGTCAAAGCCCATGTCCCGGCGCATATTGTGGATAATGCCGTAAGCCTTTATGTGGCACCAGGCCATGTTTGAAAGCACGTCAAAGGTGGCTTTCATGGATTTTTTGCCCGGCGGCCAGGAACCGAAAAAGAAGCCGTTGACCGCGTAAACATTGGGCTCGTTTATGGTTATATACTCGCTGACAAGGTCGCCGAAGCTTTTGACCGTCAGCTCCGCCAGCTCAAGGTAAAAGTGGAGGTTCTCCTTTTTTTCAAAGCCGCCCTTTTTTTCAAACCACAAGGGGTTATTGAAGTGGTGGATGGTCAAAAGGGGCTTTATGCCCCGGGAGAGCATATATTCGATCTCCTCCCGGTAGCGGGCAGCAGCGGCGCTGTCCGTCTGCCCCTCGCCGGGCATCAGCCTTGCCCATTCAATACCGAAGCGGCACAGCTTCACACCCATCCGGGCCATGAGATCAACGTCCTCCCGCCACCTGACCCAGTGGTCGTCGGCCACGGAGGGATCTGAGCCGTCCTTAATGTATCCCCGCTCATACCAGTTCTGCCAGGAGCTTGAAAGCCGTCCGCCCTCTATCTGCGCGGCTGCCGAGGATACCCCCAGCCCAAAGCCCGGAGAAAATTGAAATTCCATGCCCGCACCACCTTTTTTAATTCATTTTAACGTCAGCCCCCGGCCCTGTCAATCAGCACTTGGGCGTAAAAATATTGTTTTTGTCCCCGGCTGCAATCAATGGGAAAAAATACCGTCTTTATTAGCAAGAGCCGAAACGCTCAAAATAATAATTGTGGAGGAAGCATAATGGATTTTCTTAACAGTTTTGTTACTGCCATCTCCGGCGCCGGTCTGGCCGATTGGAAAGCATGGGCCGATTACGTGGATCGCCTGTTTTAATCTTAAGCAAGCCCCCTCTCGCTCGCCGCAAAACAAATAGTTTTGCGGCGAGCTTTTTTGCTGCACACACTGAAAAGTGTGGTACAATGGCAAAAAAGCTATTGGAGGCGCGCGGTATGGAGCGGACACGCTGGTATAAAAACATGGTCTTTTATCAGATCTGGCCCCGCAGCTTTATGGACGGCAACTGCGACGGCATCGGTGATCTCACGGGCGTATACGCAAAGCTGGACTACATAAAGTCCCTGAACGTGGACGGCATATGGTTTTCCCCCCTGTACCCCTCGCCCAACGCCGACTGCGGCTACGACATATCCGATTACACCGGCATAAACCCCGAATACGGCGATCTGGAGCTATTCAAAAAAGTTCTGGCCGCAGCCCATGACCGGGGCTTGAAGGTCATCATGGATCTGGTGGTCAATCACACCAGCGACGAGCATGAGTGGTTTCAGAAAAGCCGCCGGCGCATAGAGCCCTACACCGACTATTACATCTGGCGGCCGGCAAGGCCCAGCGGCAAGCTGCCCAACAACTGGGACAGTATGTTTGAGGGCAAGGCCTGGCAGTGGGATGAGGTGCGCGGCGAATACTATATGCAC
>CAZLIJ010000149.1:0-4410 GCA_964559305.1 uncultured Oscillospiraceae bacterium
TAATCCCCGCTGGCGACCGTAATCCCTGCCAGCACCGTAGGGCGCGGCGACCCGCTCGTTTTAGTGACTGCACCGTAGGGCGCGACGACCCGGCGCGCCGCGTATCCCCGACTGTACCGTACTGCAAGCCCCAAAAAAAGCGTCATTCTGAGGAGCATGGCGACGAAGAATCTCACCCACCCGGTGAAAAACTACGGGGGATTCTTCTCTGCGCTCAGAATGACGCAAGTTTTTATTTGCTGTGGAACATGCCGCTATTTTGTAGGCCGCGGCGACCCGCTCGTTTATACCCCGCGGGGGCATAAGGATAGTGGCCTGCGGGCCGGCGCGCCGCGTGGACTGGTGCGCTTTAGCAGTTTTTATCCCGCCTGGCTCATGGTTATAGCCGTCATACTCAGCCAGTTCACCAGCATATGCAGGAATATGGGCGTCCAGATACTGCCGGTGCGGTCATATGCCCAGCAAAGGGCAAAGCCCGCCGGGATATATTCCAGCGCCATCAGCAGATACAGGGGGTCTGAATAGGCAATGGCGTACTGCCAGACGTGATAAAGGCCGAACAGCAATATGGACGCCGCGTAGGCCCACACCCGGTGCTTTTTGCGGATAGTGCCGAAAATGCCGGCGCGGAACAGCGGCTCCTCCACCACCGGGGCCAGAAACACGGCCATGGCCATGGTCTTGCCGTAGCTTGTGCCGGCAAGCTGCTCCACGGTGTTATTGTTGAAGTTATCCAGCTCCACCTGAAAAAGCGAGCTGGCCAGCGAAACAACATAGCTGAGCGCGCCGATTATCATATAGCCCAGCAGCACGGAAAAAACCACGGGCAGAATCCTGTCGCAGAGCCTGTCAAAGCTGCGGCGGAAAAACCGGCGCAGAAATATGAAGGACAGCACCGCGCCCAGCGCGTAGTATATGAGATTACAGTCTATTTCGCTGAGACCCAGCCCTGTCAGCGCTGCAAGGCTGCCAAGACCCAGCGGCAGCACCAGCACATGGATGGGCAGGTATATCCAGATAAATATTTTTTCGCCCCGCGTCAGCGTGTCGTCAAACACATAGCGGCCCAGGTTTTCGTCCATTGGTTTCTCGCTTTCTGTACCAAGGTATCATTTAGATTTATGAGCTGGTTTCACCGGAAAATTTCAGGCTTTCGCCTTCTTTTGCAGCTCAAACAAAAGATTCATGGCCTCAATGGGCGTCAAAGTGTTCAGATCAGTCCGGCGCAAAATGCGCTTCACCTCGTCCGCGCCCATATCCTCAAGGCTCACCTGCCCGTCGTCACTCCTCGGAGCGGCGGCCACGGGGGCCGGGCCCTCGGCTTCCAGCTCTTTAAGATAGCTTTTGGCCTTGGCTATGACCGCCTCCGGCACACCGGCCAGCTTTGCCACCTCGATGCCGTAGCTGTCGTCCGCCGCGCCAGGCACTATCTTGCGCAGGAAAACCAGCGTGCCGCCCTGCTTTTTGGCGGTGATATTATAATTTTTCACGCCCTGAATGGAGCCTTCCAGCGCGGAAAGCTCGTGATAATGGGTGGCGAACATGGTCTTTGCGCCCAGCCTGCGCCTGTCGGCGCAGTATTCCAGCACCGCTCTGGCGATGGCCATGCCGTCATAGGTGGAGGTGCCCCGGCCTATCTCGTCCAGAATAAGCAGGGACGAGGAGGTGGCGTGCTTCAAAATGTTTGCCATCTCGCTCATCTCCACCATAAAGGTGGACTGGCCGGAGGCCAGATCGTCGGACGCGCCGATGCGGGTAAATACCCTGTCCACCACGCCGATAACGGCGGATTTTGCCGGCACAAAGGAGCCTATCTGAGCCATGAGCACGATAAGGGCGGTCTGGCGCATATAGGTGGATTTGCCCGCCATATTGGGGCCGGTGACTATGGCCACCCGGTCGTCCGAGCAGTTCAAAACCGTGTCGTTTGGCACAAAAAGCACGTCCTTCAGGGTCTGCTCCACCACGGGGTGCCGCCCGGCCACGATGCGTATCTCCCGGGAGGCGTCCACCTCCGGCATGGTGTAGCCGCTGCGCACGGCCACCTCCGCCAGCGAGCACAGGGCGTCCAGCCGGGCCACGGCGTCCGCCGAGGCCTTCACCCGGTCCACCTTCCCCGCCACGCTAAGGCGCAGCTCGTCGAAAAATTTATATTCAAGATCGGCGATGCGGTCTTTTGCCGTGAGCAGGGTGCTCTCCAGCTCCTTCAATTCCTGAGTAAAATACCGTTCGTTGGAAACAAGGGTCTGTTTGCGGATGTAATCCTCCGGCACTTCGGTGAGCCCGGCGGAGTTGGGCACGTCGATATAATAGCCGAACACCCGGTTGAAGCCCACCTTCAGCTTTTTGCAGCCTGTGCGCTCCCGCTCCCGGGCTTCCAGCTCAGAAACCATTCTGGCGCCGTTGTCACGGATGTCGCGGAGCCTGTCCACCTCCTCGGAATAGCCGGTGCGCAGTATGCCGCCCTCCCGCACGGAAAAGGGCGGGTCGTCGCAGATGGCGCGGCCTATTTCGCCGGCGGCGTCGGCAAGCTCGTCCAACTGCCGTATGTCGGCAAGCTCGGCGGAATTGAAGTCTGCCAGCAGCGCTTTCAGCTCCGGCAGCCTGCGGGCGCACTCCGCCAGATTGACAAGATCCCGGCCATTGGCCGTGCCGTAAACGGCCTTGGCGATGAGCCGCTGCATATCGCCGATATTTTTCAGCGTTTCGATGAGCTCGCCCCGCTTCACCGTGGCGTTATACAGCTCGTTCACGGCGGCAAGACGGCGCTTAATAGCTGTGGGTGATAATAGGGGCCGCTCCACCCACGAGCGCAGAAGCCGCCCGCCCATGGGGGTCTTGGTCTTGTCCAGCACCCACAAAAGACTGCCCCGCTTTTCGCCGGAGCGCAGGGATTCCGTCAGCTCCAGATTGCGCCGGGTGGTCCAGTCCATCTCCATATAGCGCCCGCCGGAATAGAGATTGAGAGTGTCTATGTGGCCCAGATCGAATTTCTGGGTGTCGGCGATATACTTCAAAAGCGCGCCGCAGGCCGATACGGCGGCGGGCAGCTCGCCCATGCCCAGCGTGTCCACGTCCGGTGCGGAAAACTTTTCGCACACCCGGGCCGCGGCGGACATATACTCAAAGCCGTCGCCGCCGTCCTCGGGCATGGCGGCCAGCTTTTTTGTGAGAAAATCAGTGACGGCGGCGTTTTCCGCCGCGCCGGCGGACAATACCGCCTCCCTGGGGGAAAAGCGGCCCAGCTCGTTTATGATATGGCCCGGAGCGTCGGCCCCGTCAAAGGCGGTGGCGCAGAATTCGCCGGTGGACACATCGCAGAAGGCCACGCCCCCGGAGCCCGCGTCCAGAAATACAGCGCAAATATAGTTGGAGCGGCCCTCCTCCAGCATGGAGCTTTCCGTGACCGTGCCGGGGGTTATGATGCGGATAATGTCCCTGTCCACAAGGCCCTTGGCAAGGGCGGGGTCCTCCATCTGCTCGCAGATAGCCACCTTGTAGCCCTTGGCGATAAGCCGGGCAATATAGGCTTCGGCGGAGTGATAAGGCACGCCGCACATGGGGGTCTGCTCCTCCTGGGGCTTGCCCCTGTCCCTGGTGGTCAGAGCCAGCTCCAGCTCTTTGGAGGCAAGCTTGGCGTCCTCGTCGAACATCTCGTAAAAATCGCCCAGCCGGAAGAACAGCAGGCAGTCCTGATGCCGCGCTTTTATTTCGTAGTATTGTCTTTTCATGGGGGTCATTTCCGCCATGGCTCTATCTCCGTATCATAAAATTTGCGTGGTTTTAAATTGCTGGCAGGCAATATTCGTCGTCCGCCCATCTGGCGGGGTTTTCGTCGATATATCGCCATCTGGCGGCATAGTCTTCTTTGCCGCGGATAATATGTTCATAATATCCGCGCTGCCATAGCCGCGCCGCCGGCGCGAATCTGTGGATATCTTTTGAAGCGTTCATTTTCATAAACCCCACTGCCGTCGGCAGCAGAGCCCGTAGGGGCGATTCATGAATCGCCCCGTCTTCGGCAAAGGTCAGCAAAAGATGAATATGATTCGGCATGATCACATACCTGTCAACAGATATACGCGGATACCGCCCGGGCAGAAGGAGAATTTTTTCTTCAACGACAAGCCCCATATCAGTGAGCTTAACGCAGGGCGATTCATGAATCGCCCCTACGGAAATTGATGACAATATGCACTGCTTTTCCGCCGTGCACACTGTCACAAAATACGCGCCGGGCTGACTGTAATCATAACCCGAAAGACGAACGCTTTTTCGAATACCGCTTTCCATTTTTGCGCGTTACACCGGCTCGCCGTACAGCGCCCAGGTGTTGGACGAAACTATCTTTACGTCGATAAACTGCCCGATAAGGCTCTTATCGCCGCAAAGATGCACCAGCCGCCCGCC
>CAZLIJ010000150.1:0-4405 GCA_964559305.1 uncultured Oscillospiraceae bacterium
CGTAGTCGGCGACATAAAAATCGTCGCTCTTATCCACCACGGCCAGAGCCGGAACGCACAAGATTGCCGCCGCCAGCATAACAGCCAGCAGCAGGGACAGTGTTTTTTTCATCAATGCTCCTTTGCTCATTCAAAAAGCTCCGGCGCGTTTACACCCGCAATACCGGAAAACAGATTTGCCGGAAACACGTTATATGTGTTGCGCAGAAAATCCCTGACAGTATCGTTGTACCCGGACTTGTCTATCACTCCCGCGGCGCTGGATATGGTGGAGCTGTACTGCGCCACGCCGGAAGCGTCCCTGTCGGAAAGAGAAATGCCGTCAAGCCTGGCTTCCAGCGCGTTCACCGCGGACATCAGCGCGGAGTAGCGGCCAAATATCTCGGAAACCGTGCCGTTGGCAAGGCTGCTGTCAAGGTCGTTTTTGCAGCTCACCACATCGGAAGTGTCAATATTGTAGTTTGCCGCAAGGGAAGTCAGCCCCAGCGCTGAGGACGAGATGTTTTTCAGCTGGCTTTGTATGCTCTTGTGCTCGTATCCGTCGTAAGTGACGCCGGAATAAAAACCGTCCGTCACCTTTTGGCAGGCCTTGCCCAGCTTGACGTTAACGGAAAGAAAGGTGGAGTCGATAACGATTATCACGGCAAGGATAATGGCCGCCGGGCGCTTTTTTAAAAATTCCATCTGTTGCTCCTTTGAGTTTTAGCCTTTTATCTCCAGCAGCTTCTTTTTCAGCTCGCCTTCGATGCGTCCCAGCTCAACCTCGGCCTGAGCACGGCGGGCGCGGCCGTCGTCCTGTATCTGGCGCACCTCGTCCAGTGTGGCGATAAGCTCCTGATTGGTCTTTTGCAGGGTCTCCAGATCCACAATGCCCCGCTCGGATTCCTTGGCGACGGCCACGCTGCCCTGATGAAGCTTCTGGGCGTTGCTTTGAAGAAGCTTGTTGGTGACGTCGTTGACCTCGTGCTGAGCGTCGGCGGCCTGCTGGGAATGGTACATGGAAAGCGCCATGACCATCTGGGATTTCCACAGGGGGATGGTATTTACTATGGAGGACTGGATCTTTTCCGCCATAAGGTTATCGTTATTCTGCACCATTCTAATCTGGGGCGCCATCTGGATGGACACCATGCGTGTCAGCTCCAGATCGTGCATTTTCTTTTCAAAGCGGCCTATCATGTTCGCAAGATCGTTGACGGCCTGAGCGTCCTCCGGAGTGCCGGACTCCTGAGCCTTCTTTGTAAGCATGGGTAAATCCTCATTGCGCAGCTGCTGGCAGCGAAGCTTGCCGGCCAGAATGTACATAGTCAGTTCCTTCTGGTATTCCTGATTCTTCTCGTACATCTTGTCCAGCATGGCGATGTCCTTCATCAGCACCACCTCGTGGGTCTGCAGCTCGTCCACGATCTTGTCCACGTTGACCTCAGCCTTGCTGTACTGCGCCTTCAGCGTGGCGATATTCTGCTGGGACTTTTTGAATAGGCCCTTAAAGCCCTTCTTCTCGTTTTCGTCAAAATTCATGCCCTGAAGCTGTACAACCAGATTTGACAGCATACCGCCCACATCGCCCAGATCCTTGGTGCGGACGGTGTTAAGCGTGGCGGCTGAAAAATCGGCCACGTTTTTCTGGGCGGCGGAGCCGTAATTCATCACCTGCTCAGTGTTCAAAACGTCTATCTTGGAAGCAAATTCCTTTACTGCGGTCTGTTCGGCGGGGGAGAGCTTGTCCATGCTGAGCTTTTCCTCCGGGGCGGGGGCGGCTTCCCTGGCAGCATCGGCAATGCCCTCGGCCGTAGGGGCGGGAGCGGCCTGAGCCGCGGCGGCGGAGCCGTTGGGGTCAAGGGTGAGGCTGGGAATAAATTCGTCCTTATTATTTTCGTCCATCTGAGTATATCCTTTCAAATAGTTGATTTATTTTTTCAATGTGTCCTGAGCTGTTACGTCAAAGTCCCTGTTGCCGGAAAGCCCCTCCCGGGCCAGCATCTGGTTCATTACGTCGATGTCAGTTTCGATGTCCAGCGCCTGATTGGCAAAAAGCGAATCGAGCTGCTTATTATAGGCCTCAATAGCGGTGTCCAGCATATCCTCTATGCTGCGCATGGTCTTCGTCAGATTATCGCCCTGTATGCCCTGACCGCTCATGCGGTCGTAGGAGTTGAGAAGCTTAATAGTGGTAGGCAGGTAATAATTCATAAACTTTTTGATCTGGGGCACATCGGAGGGGTCGTCTATGGCGTCCCGCACGATCTTGCCCGTCACGTCCATCAGCTTTGTGATCTTATCCCTGACCACGGGGTTTGCGATGCTGCTCCGCAGCCTGTCCATTTCGCCCATTGCCCGTTTCCCCTCCTGCACTATGGGGTCTATGGCAGGGCCATAGCTCTCCTCAGGCTCCGGCTCGGGCGGCGCGTCCTTTTGTGCTTTGGCTTTCAGCGCGCCGGAGCATATAAGCCCGGAAGCCACGGATATGATAACAACGGTCAAAAGGCCGCCCAGCCTGTACATGGGGAAGATAAGGCTTAATATCAGCCAGGTAAGCGCAAAAGCGTATATGGGAAGGGCGGAAGGTTTGGGTTTTGTCAAGAGCGTCGCCTCCAGAATAGTTTGTTTTCAGACTTGATTTTATATTGTATATCCTTTGCGGCAAACCGTCAAGGGTATTGATAAAGCTATATGTTGTGTAGTATAATGATGTCAAATATATGCCTGCCACAACAACTGCCAGGAGGGGACGCCCGAAAAACCGGACATCCCCCTTTATCTTCAAAGCGGCGGCGCGCGCCGAACCGCTGTTTAATCCTATGCGGCAGGGCAGATCCATGTTAATCGGAGGACAGTATTATGACTAAGATAGCGCCGTCTATTCTTTCCGCGGATTTCACAAAGCTGGGCAGCGAGGTTGCCGAATGTATCAGCGGGGGAGCGGAATACATACATTTTGACGTGATGGACGGGCAGTTCGTTCCCAACATTTCAATAGGTATTCCGGTTCTCAAATCTCTGAGAAAGCATACCGGCGCCTTTCTGGACGTGCATCTTATGATAGACAGACCCCTGCGCTACGCCGCGGATTTCTGCTCTGCCGGCGCGGATCTTGTGACCTTCCATGTGGAGGCCGACACCGCGGATAACATAAAAAAAGCCATTGCCACAGTAAAAGAAAAAGGCAAAAATGCCGGACTGTCGGTAAAACCCAAAACTCCGGCGTCGGCGCTGCTGCCCTTTATAGACGATCTGGATCTTGTCCTTGTCATGACGGTGGAGCCGGGCTTCGGCGGGCAGAGCTTCATGGCGGATATGCTGCCCAAAATATCAGAGATCAAGAATTACATTTCTGAACGCGGTCTTGACTGCGAGCTTGAGGTGGACGGCGGCATCGCGCCGGACACCGCAAAGCTGGTCAAAGCTGCCGGAGCCAACGTGCTTGTGGCAGGCAGCGCGGTTTTTGGGGCCGCTGACAGGGCCGCAGCCATAGAAAATATCAGAAACGCCTGAGCTTACAGCCGTTCTTGAAAGGAATATAAACACATATGTCATTTTTCCCTAAATCGCTGGAAAATCTAATTGATAAATTTGCAGCTCTCCCCGGTGTGGGCCGGAAAAGCGCCCAAAGGCTGGCCTTCCATGTGCTTTCGCTGCCGGAAGGGGAGGCGGAAGCCTTTGCAGACGCCATTACACAGGCAAGGCGCAGCGTACACTGCTGCACGGTCTGCCAGAATCTTACCGAGGGCGAGGTCTGCGCCATCTGCTCCAGCGACAGGCGGGATAAGGGCGTTATCTGTGTTGTTTCCGAGCCCCGGGACGTGCTGTCCATAGAGCGCAGCAGAGAGTATAACGGCGTATATCACGTTCTCCACGGCGTTTTGTCGCCCATGAGCCGCATAGGACCCGATGATCTGCGCATAAACGAGCTTATGAAGCGTGTGGCTGCCGGTGGCGTCAACGAGCTTATTATGGCCACCAATCCCGACACCGAGGGCGAGGCCACAGCAATGTATATTTCCCGTCTTGTCAAGCCATTTGACGTTAAAGTCACCCGCCTTGCCTATGGCATTCCCGTGGGTTCAAACCTTGAATTTGCCGACGATGCCACGCTGACCCGGGCCATGGAAGGCCGGGTGGAGATGTAAGCGCCGCTTTTGTTTGACAAGTGGAATTTTTTGTGATATAGTTCCGCGGAATGGTTATAATATACCGTGTGCGGTATTTATATTTGTGCTTTTGCGTCCTACCGGACGTTTTTATATTGCAATTACATACCAGTGATTTCGCCGGTTTGCTGTGACTTTTGTCCACACCGGCGGATGCGTGCGCGCTTGATGCGGGGGTATTTATGCGCAGAATGATTCAGCATTCTGCGCATAGTTCCCGTTTTATTCGCATTTGCCGACGCCTTGGTCAAACT
>CAZLIJ010000151.1:0-356 GCA_964559305.1 uncultured Oscillospiraceae bacterium
GCTCTCAGGAGGCCAACCCCATGGCAGGGAGCATATCCGACGACTCACCCATAGGTAAGGGCCTTATCGGCCATACCGCCGGCGAAACCGTTCAGGTGGAGACCCAGGCCGGCGTACTTACATTTAAAATAATATCGGTCTCAAACGACTGAGCTTTCGGGGGATAAAATGAGCGAAAACATTGAAAACACAGAACCAACCGAGCAGGAGCTTTCAGAAATACTACAGGTACGCAGGGACAAGCTGGAGAATTTCCGCGCCCAGGGGCGCGACCCCTTTGCTCAGACCCGCTTTGACCGCAGCGCCTGGTCAAAGGATATCATGGACGATTTTGACGCCTACGACGGCAAGACCGT
>CAZLIJ010000151.1:366-4405 GCA_964559305.1 uncultured Oscillospiraceae bacterium
GACCCCTTCCAGATCAACACCTGGCCGCAGGATGCCTACTCCGATGAGGTGAAGGCGAGCTTTAAGGACCCCGCCGAGGGCGAAGAACTGCGCAAGGTTTGCATGGCCGGGCGCATCATGTCCAAGCGCGGCATGGGCAAGGCCATATTCTGCCACATCAGCGACGACAGGGGAAGACTGCAGGTATATATCAAGATAGACGCCGTTAGCCCTGAGGAATTCGCGGATTTCAGAAAATATGACGTGGGCGACATTATCGGCGTAACCGGCTATGTTTTCAAGACCAAGACTGAGGAGATAACAGTCCACGCTGAAAAAGTCGTGCTGCTGTCCAAGTCTCTGCGTCCGCTGCCGGAGAAGTTTCACGGCATGACCAATGTGGAGCTTAAGTACCGCCAGCGCTATGTGGACCTCATCATGTCCGACGAATCCCGCCGGGTATTTGAAATACGCTCCAAATTCATCAGCTATGTCCGCCGCTTCCTTGAGGGCAGAGGGTATATGGAGGTCGAAACGCCGGTGCTGAACACCATTTCCGGCGGCGCCACCGCCAGACCCTTTATAACCCACCACAACACCCTGGACATTGATATGTACCTGCGCATAGCCACTGAGCTGAACCTGAAGCGGCTTATCGTGGGCGGTATCGAGCGAGTCTATGAGATAGGCCGAATATTCCGCAACGAGGGAATGGACACAAAGCACAACCCTGAGTTTACCACCGTGGAGCTTTACGAGGCTTACGGCGATATGTATACCATGATGGATCTTTTTGAGGAGCTTTTGTCCGGCGCCGCAAGAGATATTCTGGGCACATACGAGCTGGAGTGGCAGGGCGAAAAGCTGAATCTGGCCCCCGGCTGGCGTCGTATGACGATGGCCGAGGCCGTGAAGGAATATGTGGGCGTGGACTTTATGTCCATTCAGGATGATGCCGCGGCCGTTGCCGCGGCAAAGGCCGCCGGTGTGGATATGGCAAAGAAAGAGCCCACCTGGGGCAACGCCCTTTATGAGACCTTCGACCAGAAAGTGGAGGACAAGCTTGTTCAGCCTACCTTCATCACAAGCCATCCCGTGGACGTTTCACCGCTGGCAAAGCGGGACCCCTCTGACCCCAGACTTACCTTCAGGTTTGAGCTTTTCATCTGCCGCAGCGAAATGGGCAACGCCTTTTCCGAGCTCAACGACCCCATCGACCAGAAGGCCCGCTTCCAGAAGCAGGTGGAGATGCGCGCCGGCGGCGACGACGAGGCCGGCATGATGGACGAGGATTTTATTAACGCTCTTGAATACGGTATGCCGCCCACCGGCGGTCTGGGCATAGGAATCGACCGCTGCGTGATGCTTTTGACAGGCTGCAATTCCATCAGGGACGTTATACTGTTCCCCACGATGAAACCGCTGGAGGAGTGAATATAACTGTGGCGGAGCAAACGCTCCGTCACAGTTTACTATTGCCATGGAAAAAATAACTTCAAGACAAAACGGGTATATAAAACGTCTGCGGGCCCTTGCTTCGGACGGCGAGCTTCGCCGGCGGGAGGGGGAGTTCGTGTGCTGCGGGGCAAAGCTTTTTGGGGAGGCTGTGCGCTACGGCGGCCATATCACGTCGGTACTGTGGCGGGATGAACCGAAAGACACAGCGGAAGGGCTTCCGCCGGAGCAGTTTTGCGCACCGCCGGAGCTTTTCGATTATGCCTCTCCCCAAAAAAACAGTCCCGGCCCGGTGTTCACGGTGAAGCTCCCCAGTCTCAGCGCAGGGGAGATACGAAAGGCGATCGTGCTTCAGGGCGTGCAGGACCCGGGCAATGTGGGCACGGTGATACGCACCGCCTCCGCTTTTTCCATGGACGCCGTGGTGCTCACCGACGGCTGCGCCGACCCTTTCAGCCCCAAGACTGTCCGGGCGGCTATGGGAGCCACGTTCCGCCAGAAGATAATCGAGACTGGCGATGTGGCCGGATTTTTGAAGGCAAACGGACTTAGAATGTACGGCGCGGCACTGTCGCCAAGAGCCATGGACATAAGAAAGGCCGGTTTTGAAAAAACCGCCGTGGCCATCGGCAGCGAGGGCCGGGGGCTTAGCCGGGAAATGCTTGAACTTTGCGAAAACGAGATAATAATCCCCATGGCGGAAAACTGCGAATCCCTGAACGCCGCCGCGGCGGCGGCGGTGGTCATGTGGGAGATGTCAAGATAATTTCAGAGGCGGTGAGGGTATGTCGTCAATAAAATACTGGCTTTGGCTTTCATCGGCTTCTGCCCCGCCAAAAACCAAAAAACTGCTGCTGTCCCACTATGACGGCGACCCCATGACCGCGTATTTTGCGCCGGTGGGGGAGTATTCCGGCATAGAGGGGATAAGCGAAAGCGACGCCGCCGACCTTGAAAACCGTGATATGGATAAGGCCATTAGGATCATGGACGCCTGCGACGTCCAGAATATAGACATGTTGACCTTTCAGGACGCCGGTTATCCCAACAGGCTCAGGCATATATTCGCCCCGCCGCCGGTGCTGTATGTAAAGGGCAGCCTGCCCGCTGTGGACGAGGAGGCCGCCATTGCCATAGTAGGCACCAGGCGGGCCACGCCCTACGGCATTAAGATGGGCAGACAGCTGGGCTATCAGATAACAAAATGCGGCGGACTTGTGATATCCGGCCTGACCGCCGGCATCGACGCCGCGGGAGCGGAGGGCGCGCTGAGAGCGGGGGGCAGGTGCATAGGCGTGCTGGGCGTGCCCCATGAGTGCGAAAATGGCCGCCTTGCTCAGGACGTTGCCGCCGTAGGCGCGCTTATAAGCGAGTACCCTCCCGGCACAGTGCCCCAGAGTAACTTCTTCCGGGCGCGCAACCGCATTACTGCGGGGCTTTCCGTGGGCGTGGCGGTGGTGGAAGCGCCCATAAAAAGCGGCACCCGCCTTTTTGCCGCCGAGGCCGCCGATCAGGGCAAGGAGATATTTGCCGTGCCCGGCAACGCCGATGCGGATAACTGCGCTGGCTCCAACGCCATCCTGAAGGAGGGCGCAAAGCCCGTCACAGACGGCTGGGAGATCATGTGCGAATTCGAGGGCCTCTTTCCCCAGCGGGTGCGCAGGCCCGGCGCAGAGACTATGGAGACCCCGCCGGTTGAAGACGAAAAAAAGAGCGCGGAAACCGCCGGATTCGTTAAAATTCGGGAGAGTAGGGCAAAAAAAGTCATTGACAAGGAAAAGCCCCAAGCTTATATTGACTTGCAGGCACAGTTAAAAAATTTGAACGAAGATCAGCTGAAAATAGTTTCGGCAATAAAATCGCCCAACACCCATGTGGACGATATCATTGATTGTACCGGTCTGACGCCGGCCAAAGTCCTTGCGGGGCTGACCATATTGCAGCTCAAAGGCATGGTGAAGCAGGAAAGCGGCAAGCGTTTTACTCTTAATATACTTACAAAGTGAGGAACAGTAATGGCAAACAGCAAGACGGACCTTGTGATAGTGGAGTCGCCGGCCAAGGCCAAAACCATAGAAAAATATCTGGGCAGCAATTATAAAGTAGTGGCCTCCATGGGCCACCTGAGAGATCTGCCCAAAAGCACGCTGGGCGTGGATATTGAGCACGGTTTTGAACCCAAGTACATCCCCGTGAAGGACAGGGCGGATGTGATAGCTGACCTGAAAAAACGCTCCAAAGCTGCGGGCACCGTATATCTTGCCACTGACCCTGATCGGGAAGGAGAAGCCATATCATGGCATCTGAAGGAGCTTTTGAATCTGCCGGACGACAAGGCCCGGCGTGTTACCTTCAACGAAATAACGAAAAAAGTCGTCACCGAGAGCATTCAGCAGCCCCGGGACATAGACATAGACCTTGTCAACGCCCAGCAGGCCCGCAGAGTGCTTGACCGCATCGTGGGCTATAAGCTCTCGCCCCTGCTGTGGAAAAAGATCCGCCGGGGCCTTTCCGCCGGCCGGGTCCAGTCCGTGGCCACCCGCATGGTGGTGGACAGGGAAAACGACATCAAGGCTTTCAAAAGCGAGGAATACTGGCTTTTGGA
>CAZLIJ010000152.1:0-1444 GCA_964559305.1 uncultured Oscillospiraceae bacterium
CAAACCCCAACGGCATTCTGCTGGTCACAGGCCCAACGGGCTCCGGTAAATCCACCACGCTGTACACTGCGCTTTCTGAATTAAATAAGGAAAGCGTAAACATCATAACGGTTGAGGACCCTGTTGAGGCCAATATTCCCGGCATTAACCAGGTACAGGTAAACCAGAAGGCGGATCTGACTTTCGCCACCGCGCTGCGCTCAATACTCCGCCAGGATCCGGACATAATAATGATCGGCGAGATCCGCGACTATGAAACCGCGTCCATCGCCGTTCAGGCGTCCATAACCGGCCACCTTGTGGTCAGCACACTGCATACCAACAGCGCCTCCGCGGCTTTCACCCGACTGCTGGACATGGGAGTTGAATCCTATCTGCTGGCTGATTCCGTTGTGGGCGTCATCGCCCAGCGCCTTGTGCGCAAGCTGTGCAAATCCTGCCGGAAGCCCCGCCAGGCCACGGAAACGGAAAAGCTTATTCTGGGCAAAAAGCCGGAGGACGATGTGACCGTTTACGACCCCTGCGGCTGCCAGCTGTGCGGCGACACAGGCTTTTACGGGCGTATCGGCGTATACGAAATGATTGAGATGAGCCCGGAGCTTAAGCATATCATCGCAAACCACGGCTCAACCGAGGAGATCAAAGCCACAGCCCTTGGACAGGGTATGCACACTCTGCGTATGAGCGCCGCCGAATATGTTCAGGAAGGCATCACAACTGTTGAGGAGATGCTTAAGGTGTCCTTTGAGGAGTAGACTCTAACCGCAAAAAAGTTACATAATTTTTTATTTGCAGAAAAGCATTTACAAACTTGTAACTTAGTGCTACTATTATGTAAACATTTTTGGGAGATGCATAGGGTGGATACATTTAAAGAACTAATAGTGGACGCAGTAGCCAGCAGGGCGTCTGACGTGCACCTGTGCGCGGGCACAATGCCTGCCGCCAGAGTGGATGGCGACCTTGTACCGCTGAGAGAATATAAATGCACGCCGGAGGATGTACAGGCCGTGGCCGACGAGATCATGAACGAGCAGCAGGCCAAAACCCTCAGCGAGGAGGGCGAGGTCGACTTTGCCTTCTCCATCTTCGGTACGGGCCGTTTCCGTATCAATATTTTCCACCAGCGCGGCACGCTGGCCATCGCGGCCCGTGTGCTGAACCCTCCATTCCGTCGGCGGAGGATCTGGGCATACCGGACTCGGTCGTGTCCATGTGCGATAAAAAGCGGGGTCTTGTGCTGGTGACGGGGCCTACCGGCTCCGGCAAATCCACCACGCTGGCCTGCCTTATTGATATTATCAACCACAAATACACCCACCACATCATCACCATGGAGGACCCGATAGAATACCTGCACAAGCACAACAAATCCATGGTCAACCAGCGTGAGATGGGCTCCGACTCCAAGAGCTACGCCTCCGCCCTGCGGGCGGCGCTGCGT
>CAZLIJ010000152.1:1454-1784 GCA_964559305.1 uncultured Oscillospiraceae bacterium
CGCCGTCACCGCGGCGGAGACAGGCCATCTTGTGTTTTCCACCCTGCATACCATCGGCGCGGCCAACACCATAGACCGTATAATAGATGTTTTCCCGCCATACCAGCAGCAGCAGATACGCGCGCAGCTGGCGGACGTGCTGGAATGCGTGGCGTCCCAGCAGCTCATACCCAAGGCCTGCGGCAAGGGCCGTGTGGCCGCCATAGAGGTCATGATAGGCAACAGCGCCATCCGCAGCCATATCAGAGAGGGCAAGACCTATCAGATAGCCAGCACCATGCAGACCAACCGCAAAATTGGCATGATAACCATGGACGAATCGCTGCTGGG
>CAZLIJ010000152.1:1794-4383 GCA_964559305.1 uncultured Oscillospiraceae bacterium
TTACCAGAGCGGCGTCATCACCAAGGAATACGCCATAGCCTACGCCCAGGACGCCCCGGCACTGACAAAGCGCGTGCTGGCGATGGCCTGATAAGGCATAGATTTTTCAATAGCCCCAAAGCGGGCAGGGAGTTGATCGCTTGACTAGTTTCTCCTATATAATTCTGGAACCATCCGGCAAGGAAACAAAGGGCAACCTTAACGCCGAAAACCGGGAGGAGGCCGCCGCCAAGCTGAAACAGGGCGGAAACACCATTGTTTCTCTGGGCGAAGCCAACGCCCTTAACAAAGAAGTAAAGCTGAGCATATTCAACAAAAAGCCCAAGGCCCGGGACATGGCCGTGTTCTGCCGCCAGTTCGTCAGCATCGTTTCCGCCGGTGTGCCGGTGATAGAGGCGCTGTCCATGCTGGAGGATCAGACCCAGAACAAGCGGCTGGCCGCCGCCATAAACGACTGCCGCATGTCCATCGAAAAGGGCTCGTCGCTGGCGGACGCCATGAAAAAGCACAACGACATCTTCGGCGACATGTTCATCACCATGATAGCCGCGGGCGAGGCTTCGGGCAGTCTGGACGTTTCGTTTGAGCGTATGGGCACCCAGTTTGAAAAAGACGCCAAGCTCACCGGCACCATCAAGCGGGCTTCCATATACCCCATCGTGGTGTGCGTTGTCACCATCGCCGTTATCTGCATACTTCTTACCTTCGTTATACCCCAGTTTGAAAGTATGTTTTCCGATATGGGTTCCGAGCTGCCGGGCATAACCAAATTCGTCATGGCCGCCAGCCTTTTCATTCGCAAGAAGTGGTTTGTACTTGTCATCATAATCCTGGCCATAGTGTTCGGCGTCAAGTATGCCAAAAAAACCGAGGCAGGCGCCCATTTCTTCGGCCGCATAGGGCTTAAGATACCGCTTTTCGGCAACCTGCACATAAAGACCGCCTCCGCCCGCATGACCCGCACACTGGCCACCCTGCTGGCCTCCGGCATATCCATGATGGACGCGCTGGATATAGTGGCGGACACCATGGACAACATATATTTCCGGGAGGCCATGCACACAGCCAAAGAGGACGTGTCCATGGGCACAACCCTTTCCGAGTCGCTGGAGCGCTCCCATCTTTTCCCGCCGCTGGTGTACCACATGATGCACATCGGCGAGGAGACCGGCGACATAGACGGCATGCTCACCCGCATCGCCGACTATTACGACGAGGAAGTGGAGATAGCCACCGGCCAGATAATGGCCGCCATCGAGCCCATGATAATCATAGTGCTGGCCGCCATAGTGGGCGTAGTGGTGTTCTCCGTTATGCTGCCAATGATGAGCATGTACAACGCGGTGGACAGTATGTAAGGACGGGCACTTAAATCTTTTAAACTCACGGCGACTTTAGGGGAGCCGCCGGGGCAAAATAAAAAAAGATATAATAAAAAGAGAGGATGAATTTTCTTATGAGAAACATGCTTGATAAGACCAATCAGAAACTCAAAAACATTGAGAGAAAGAACAACAAAGGCTTTACCCTGGTAGAGCTGATAATCGTCATCGCCATCATCGCCGTGCTGGCCGCCGTGCTGGCTCCCCAGTACGTAAAGTACATAGAGCGTTCCCGCGAGGCTGCTGACGCCAACAACTGTGCCGAAATGGTTCATGCAGTTCAGGTTGCTGCAGTAGATCCTGATTTTACAGGAACAAAGGCTGCTGTGTCATTTGTTGTAGATGACAAAGGCAGCGTTACAATAACCGAATCGGGTACAGCTGATTCGTTTGCGGCCCTTGTGGCTTCTTTCGTTGACGTTAGCACAATAAAGATGAAATCAACTGATGGCAAAGAGCTTGGAACAATAAAAACTACGGATCCGACATCTGCGTCTGTGACTTGGGACACTGAAAGCCAGAAGCTTGTCGACAAACTCAATGATGGTGTCAAAACTGCCGCCTGATCTCTCACCCCTAATCTAACAAAAGGATATAAACTTTAATGGACGGGACGACGACAACGATATTTTACATATTTGTTTTCCTGCTGGGGGCCTGCGTGGGCAGCTTTCTCAATGTCTGCATACTGCGCATTCCGGCGGGGGAGAGCATAGTCGCCGGCCCGTCCCACTGCATGAATTGCGGCAGGCGGCTGAAATGGTATGAAATGATACCTCTTTTCAGCTGGCTTGCTCTGCGGGGTCGGTGTTCCGGCTGCCACAGCCGCATTTCCGCCCAATACCCCCTAATTGAGGCGGCAAACGCCGGGCTATGGCTGCTGGTCTGCGGTCGCTTCGGGCTTACGCCCGACTCCATACTGGGCTGTTTGTTTGTCTCAGTACTGCTTGTGGCGTCGGTCATCGACGCCCGCACAAGGGAAATCCCGCCGGGAACGACGATAGCTGTCGCCGTTCTCGGCATTGCGCGATTATTATTCCATTTGTCGGACTGGAAAAGCGCGGTGCTGGGTCTTGTGTGCGTCAGCGGCGTGCTGGGGCTGGTGCTGCTTATTTCCGGCGGCAGAGCTGTGGGCGGCGGTGACGTGAAGCTCATGGCCGGCACGGGGCTTTTTCTTGGCTTCCGGCTGAATATTCTGGCGTTTTTT
>CAZLIJ010000153.1:0-1053 GCA_964559305.1 uncultured Oscillospiraceae bacterium
CCGGATCACAGGCGTTTAAGATGATGGAACTGGCACAGGAGTCTCTGGCAGGCCGAGTGGCACTTTTGCACATGCCCGCCCTCTCTCAGCATGAGATATATGGGAGCGGAAACAATGTACCGTTTTCTGTGGATCTCGATGCGCTGAAGCAGCGGAAAAAGACTGGGCAGCAGGCTCTGCTCCCGAAAATGTATGAGCGCATCTGGAAAGGCTCTATGCCGGGTCTTGTCAGTGGGAAATTCACCGATCGGGATGTGTTTTACAACAGCTACCTGCAAACCTATATTGAGCGCGACGTCAGTGAGCTGATCGCGCGTGTGGACAAGCTGCAGTTTCAGGATTTCATCCGAGCTGTCGCCTGCCGGGCGGGGCAAATGCTGAATGTGCATGACATTGCCATGGACATTGCTGTGTCGGACGACACCGCAAAGCGCTGGCTGCAGGTGCTGGAAAAATCCGATGTCATTTTTTATCTGCGTCCCTACTCGAATAATCTGCTCAAGCGCACCATCAAGACGCCAAAGCTATACTTTTTTGATACAGGCCTTGCGGCTTATCTGACGAAATACACCACCCCGGAGATTCTTGCCAACGGCGCCATCAGCGGTGCCCTGCTGGAGAACTATGTGGTATCAGAAATTCGCAAGACTTATTTCAATGACGCCAAGGATTGTTTGCTCTGGTATTACCGCGATAAAAGCAGCAATGAAATCGACATGGTCATTGAAAGCGATGGTCTGCTGCATCCGCTGGAAATCAAGCGCTCCGTCAACCCCGGCAGCGAGCTGATCGGTGCTTTCGAGGTATTGGACAAAGGCTCTGTTCCCAGAGGAAAAGGTGCAATCCTGTGTATGCGACCCGAACTGTCCGCCATCAATGCAGATAACTTCATTGTGCCGATCTGGATGATTTGATTCGGTAAAGCGCAGTTTTTGAGAGGCGAGACAGGATCCGGTCAAATTGTGCTTATTTCAGATGGCTGGACAAGGCTGGAGTGCTTTTCCTTCAACACCTACAACAGCAGCCACCAGCATACCACCTTTGAGAATAAAT
>CAZLIJ010000153.1:1063-3042 GCA_964559305.1 uncultured Oscillospiraceae bacterium
CGAGACAGGATCCGGTCAAATTGCGCTTATTTTAACTTGATCAGGCATCACGTGTGTTGATACATATTGATACTAATTAATATCAATATGAGTTCCCTGTGCCAATCCGGGCGATTTGATGCGAAAAACTGCACGCTTAACGGAATCGTGAAAGATGCCCGCCGCTCAAAATTTGCGGGGCTGTAAACAAAGAAGAAGCAGCCTGCATGCCATTCTCCGTGGGCAGTGCAGTGCTATGCACAGTGTTTATTTTAGTAGGTCAGCAAGGTATACTCGCCACGTTGAATGTACATTATGGATTTCGTGTCAAAGTGTACAGTTTTCGCACAGAGGACATAATGGTGTTCCACGGCAGATCTGATGCATAGGAAAACTTCTTCTGGTAGGCGTTCCACAGATTTTGCATAGTCGCGTCACGCTCTACCTCATCAAAAACAAGGGCTGCATTATTTAAGTTGGCCCCTGTCCCTCTTTTACTGGCAGTTACCTGTAATGCCTGCTGCAAAACGCGCCCGTCCAAACGCTCACCATGCAGCTCCAGCAAAATGTGAATATCATAGAAATCCCGCATTCGGGTGTTGGTGACGGTTCTGGTAATTACCGTTTCCAGTTTTTCAGCCAGAACAGTTTCAAGATTGTATGCCCACACCTCAATGGAGCGATCCTCCAGCATCAGGCGAAAACGGTATCGTATCTCGCGGGGCGTAATGGCATCACCCGTAGAGATGTCAATTTTCAGCGGTGTAATCACATGGTCAAATTCGGTTTCCAGACTTACACGAACACCAGGGTAATCCGCATCGTCCATGATTTCTGAAATCTGTTTAATACGAAAGCTCACACCATCATCCAGAGGAGCGGAAATAATGCTGACAACCATGTTTTCAACATCTTTCACAGACACAGTCGCACCCTTAACCGTGGCATCCATATCCATGGTGGAACGTGCATCCAGCCCCACCATAGCAGCCACCAGCATACCACCTTTGAGAATAAATATGTCCCGATACTCAGAAAGAGAAATGCGCTCTAAAAAGCGCTCCATCATATAGTTTCGCAAGAGAATTTGTACGTCAGCGGCGTTTTTTCGGGACAGGTTTCGAATTAAATCCTTGAGCTGCCTTGCAGTTTGAATCATAGGAGAACCTCCAAATATTGCCTTAACACTTTTTCTACGCGGAACTGTGCTGCGTACCGCATCAGAGTACTCAGGTTTTTGTCGGTTCGTTTTGTATATCGTTTCAAAGCATCTTGAAAGGTCTGTGCTTCCATATCGTTCCGACACCGAATCAAATCGCAGACCGTACGTTCCATATCGTAGGTCGGTACGGTATGTCCAAAAGGCGTTTTGGCACTGGTAATGCCGATGGGGTACAACTCCTTTTTCACCGTATAAACGGTAATTCCGTCCGCTTTTAATCGGGTGGGGCTATATCCTCTTTGAACCGAAACAGAATAAGGCGACGGCTCGCGGTCAGTCAGGTCATGGAAGAACAGTGCACTTTCATGGGAGAACACTGCCTGTACACAGCGCAGGTGTAGCAGATACATGCCATCGACCCATGCGTCTCTGGAAACATAGATTCCATGTGCAGCCTGCTCTAAATCGTTTTGTCTGATATATTGGTAAAACACCGGCTTGGGAACGCCTGCGGCAATCACAGCCGAAGTTTGGAGAATCCCATCACCTTCGGCAAGCAGTTTGTCGAGCTGCTCCTGTCTATTCATTCAGATCACTTCCTTTGGTGCTACAATTATAATCTAATGTAGCACCAAAAGAAACATAAAAATTGAAAAAGTGCAGCATACAAATTCACCCCACGTACCCGCTCTTGTTCACCAATAAGTTCAAAATCTGACCGGCTGTAAACAAAAAATACGCTGCCGTAGACTACCTGACAAGCCCGAAATCTTCAAGATTATCGACAAACATTCTAACTATATTTATAATCATTGCTGCAAATTTTGAAGATTCGGGT
>CAZLIJ010000153.1:3052-4382 GCA_964559305.1 uncultured Oscillospiraceae bacterium
TCGAACTCGCTTAATTCTATAAAATCGTCAGCGGAGTTCTTGAAGCTTCTTCTTAGATAATCCGTACCTCCGTCAACGGCCACTGTACCACACGAGCACCTTATAAAATCATGTCGATTTTTTGAAATGATAGTGTCACCACAATGGTTGCACCTAATACAATTCTTGATTATTTTTTTCATCTTTATCACCCATGTTCAGTATACGATAAAATTCCAATTACGTCATCTTCAAAAATAGCAAAAGACACAGAATCGGAGCTATCACTCCAGTTCTGTGCCTTTCGCCTGTTATACGCTTTTGAGTTTTCCGGCTTACGGGTCACGGGGTTCAGGCCGTGCCAGCTGCCGCGCCGTGCGGCGTTCCTCTTTTGCTGCTCCTTCTTCGAGAGCTTCTCAAAGGGAATGAATTTTTCCATCGTGATTCTCCTTTCGTGGATGGGTGTAGCCGATGATAGCAGAAACACAGCCGCTTGTCAAACGCAGCGTTTGAACGCCACCGTCTGCGCCTTCATGGAGATTTTGCCCACCTCGTAACCATAGGAGGGCAATTCCTTCTTGAAGGTCAGAAAGGCGTGGTCAATGGGAAAGCCCAGGATCTCCTCAATCTCGGCGTAGGTCAGCGCGAAGCTGTCCTCCGTGCGTTGACCGATCGCCTTCCAAAGCGGCTCATATTTACTCATTCTCCGTCCCCTCCGACCTGTTGTTATACCAAGTGATATAGATATGTCCAACGGCAAACACGACGCCGAATGCCGTCAGCAGCCAATGCCGAAAAATCACGCCACGCAGAATGAAGATGGCACTGGGCAGGATCGCCAGCCACAATGCGGCGGGCAGCGACGGTCTGCGAAAATAGACCACCCAAAGAACGAAATAAGCCAACAGCAGCGCAGGAAGCAAAAACAGCCAGATCACAAGCTCCTCTGGGGACTTGAAGCCGAACTCCCACACGAAAAGCGGAAAGACCATCATCGCCATGGAGCCGTACCGACCAATCTGCTCCAGAATGAGCATCGGCTTGCAGAAGCATTTATTTTCTATATGAGGATTGCGCAGTGCGTAAATTAAGTTGGGAATCATCATCAGTGCGACGATGAGAAAGCCTGTCAAATTCAGGAAACCGAACTGCATACGGCCACCCCCTTTTAAAACTATAATAGCATGAAAATAAGAGGAAGTCATACTCGTCCGAAGCAAGCACAGCATTCTGGAACCCCTGCCCCGCGGCTTTTGTTGCCAACCCTCACGCAAGGGGTTATACTGAAAACATTAATAAACAGCGGACGGAGAACACAAAATGAGAGAAGTTGATCCAAAAAACACCAGCC
>CAZLIJ010000154.1:0-272 GCA_964559305.1 uncultured Oscillospiraceae bacterium
ACGTCAAGACTTCCGACCTCACCTCAACCCAGAAGCAGACCCTGGGCGAAAAGCTGGATTCCGCCGTGGTGGTGGACGTCAGCGTCCTTGTGAACGGCGTGAAGCAGACCGGCTTCAACGGCGGCAAGATCACCGTTTCCATGCCCTACACCCCCAAGGCGGGCGAGGACACCTCAAAGCTCACCGTCTGGTACATCAAGGATGACGGCAGCATTGAAAACGTGGGCGGCTACTACGACGCGGCAAACAAGTGCTTCGTGTTCACTACCAGC
>CAZLIJ010000154.1:282-4380 GCA_964559305.1 uncultured Oscillospiraceae bacterium
CAAACCCCTTCACCGATGTTAAAGCGGGAGATTATTACTACGACGCTGTCCTCTGGGCGGCAAAAAATGAAATCGCCTCCGGCACGGACGCGACGCACTTTGACCCCAACGGCTTCTGCACCCGGGCGCAGGCCGTCGCCTTCCTGTGGCGCGCCTCCGGCAGCCCGGAGCCGACCAGCACGACCTGCCCGTTCACCGATGTGAGCAAGGACGCCTATTATTACAAGGCGGTTCTGTGGGCGGTTGAAAAGGGCATAACCATGGGAACGAGCGCAACAGCCTTTAGCCCGGACGACACCTGCACCCGCGCTCAGATCGTAAGCTTCCAGTATCGCGTGGCGCTTTCTCCCGCCACCGGCACGGTCAATCCGTTTACCGATGTGGCAAGCGACGCCTACTACGCCAGCGTGGTTAAGTGGGCGGCGGAAAAGAGCGTTACTGATGGCACCACGACCACAACCTTCAGCCCCAACGCCGGCTGCACCCGCGGCCAGATCGCAGTTTTCCTTTTCAGACAGCTCGGCAAGTAAAGCAATATCGTTGAGAGGGGCGGAAAAATCCGCCCCTCTCTTTTTCGCGCTTACTGCGTATCATTATAATTTTCAAATCTTATTCTATTCCGCGAAAAAGCTTTATGCCCAGCACAGCGTTAAAGCCCACGGCGGCAAATACACTGAAACGCTCCACAACTCCGAAGTATGCGGCGGGTGCAGCGGCGGTTCCGATAGCGCCCACCATCATCATCAAAAGCGCAATGGCCGCCCATACCCCGTAAGACCGATTTTGTTTATCCTTGCCTCCGCCTATAATGATCAGCACAAGGGAAGCTATGGAAAGCACCACCACGCCCAGCAGTCCGCAGCGGTTGATAAATGTTTTTTGCTTCATTTCGCGTTTCCACTCTTTTCTCTGGCAGTTTGATTGGCGGCCAGAAATGTGACTTAGAGATTCTGCCGTTCCCAGTCCGCCATGCGCCTGCACTGCGCAGGCGTGTGGAACCAATGCTCGCCGTCCTCATATATGGTCAGAGCCGCGCCATGGGCGGCGGAAAAGTCCGTGACGGTTTGCAGGGAAGTGAGGTCGTCGTGTCCGGCGTACAGAATGAATGTGGGTACTTTCCATGCGCCCAGCGGATGCGTCCGCGCCCAGCACAGATACTGCCACGATAGTGTCTGACCGAAGTTTGTGGCGATCTCGCCCTTTTCACTGAGCTGGTCCTCAGTAACACCCGCCCAGCCCATCATGTCCAGAATAAGCCGCTCCATATCCACAATTGGGGAGACAAAGAGAGCCTTTTTTATCGGCTCGCCGGCAAATGCCAGCATGGAAAAATAGGCTCCGATGCTGTTGGCACGCAGAGAGATGCTTTTCCAGTGCGTCTTTCGCTCCGCTATGACGCGCTGCAGCTCCGGCGCCGCCGTCCACGGGTCAAATCCCTCGTTCATGGCCTTGCGCGCCCCGTGCTGGGGCAGATCGATACCCAGAACCTGATATCCGGCTGGTACGGCTATGCTGGCGAAAGCGCCGGCTTCCTCTTTGTTTCCGCCCTGTCCGTGGATAAACAGGTATCCTTTTTCGCTGGGCTCGCCATACAGCACAGCCGGAATATTATCTATCTCAAAAAATTCCGCGTTCATTAATCCGCCTCCGTTTTT
Organism: uncultured Oscillospiraceae bacterium; assembly: GCA_964559305.1. GTDB lineage: Bacteria > Bacillota > Clostridia > Oscillospirales > Oscillospiraceae > UBA2922. The sequence continues at coordinate 1,938 of CAZLIJ010000154.1, forward strand.
CGGTCACTCATGGTGCGCCGGGCACTCGTTATCAAGGATTTAAATTATATTACTATAATAATTGACGGTCAAGCGCCTGCCCCCCGCGGCTCAATATATCTGCCCGCAGAGCTTGTCAAGCATCACATAATCAGGTATAATGAAAAAACTTTGCAGTAAAGCACAAAACGAAAAGAATGGATAGATCTGAGCAAGATTATGAATACGGTATACTATGTTGAAATAAATCTCATATGCATTATCCTGCTTTTTCTCTTTTGCAGTTTTTCACCGAAGGGAACGAGACAGAGCTCCTCGCTGGATATTGTTTTCAGAAGAATCGTTGTTACGACCATTGTTTTATGTGCCAGTGATATGATTGCCGGCGTGTTCCGCGGGGCCATGTTTCCGGGTGCAAGGACGATTATCAGCGTCAGTAACTGGATATGCTTTCAGGCGCTGGCGGTGATAAGCTATTTTTGGGCTAAATATGTGGTGCTATACACCAATGACAGCAGCTATTTCGGCAAGAGAGAATATGTGCTTGTTGCGCCGCTGGTGATTTATACTTTGATCTCCGTTACAAACGCGGTCACCGGGTTCCTGTTCGTCATAGACGAAAACAATTTGTATGTTCGCGGTAACGGCGTGATATTCCATTGGATCATCACCTGGGGATACTTTCTTTTTGCCACATATAAAACAGCAAGGGCGTACATACGGGAAAAAAGCGCATTGCGCAGGCAAAAGATCAAGCCTCTTATTTGCTTCTTTATTGCTCCGATGGTGGCTTCCGCCGTACAGATGATGTTTTATGGGGTTTCATCCACCCAGGTTGGCGTTACGCTCTCCATAATTATGATCTATATCGCCCGGCAGAGCGAAAGCGTGCTGGCCGATCCGCTGACAGGCCTGAATAACCGCAGAGGCATGGACAATTACCTGAATCGCTATCTTGAGAATAACAGTGAACAGCCCATCAGGGTAAGCATGATCGATGTAAACGGCTTCAAGGGGATAAATGACCGCTATGGCCACGTTGTCGGCGATCAGGTCTTGACGGAGATCGCAAATGCGCTGAGACACATATGTCAGAATACGGCAAATAATGTTTTTCTTTGCCGATACGGCGGAGATGAATTTCTGATAGCCGAAATAGCGGATAATAAAGCTTCATCTGTGCCGCTGGATCAGGAGATACATAAGGCCGTGAATGCGCTTGAGAATAAATTACCTTGCCCGGTTAGCGTCAGCATCGGCAGCGCGCTGGGCGTCTGCGATACCGCTGACGCAGTCAAAGCGCAGCTGAGTGAGGCTGACAGGTCCATGTATAAGGAGAAAGCCAACTGCAAAATCCACTCCGCATCATGACTCCATTACGCAGCCGGATATGATATAAAACCGACATAACAAAAAGCAGGCCCTTTTCTCGCGACCGCGAGAAAAGGGCCTGCCAGCGCCATGTGTCTCATTATCAGCCATGCAGACCGCGCCTTCGGCGATAACTGCGGCAGCGGCGCTGCCTAATCCTGCTTCAGACGCTTTTTCGCGTCCTCTACGGTTTCACCGTCCATGGTGAGATACTATTAAATCAACAGTTGTCTGTTTAATATATTTGCATATAGTGGCCCTGAAAAAAACATCAATATGGCTACAACTGTTGAGCAGATGAAGGCTTCAGATGAATATGCCTAACAATAAACGCCGCAGGCATTGCCTGCGGCGTCTTGCGTTTTTAAAGCCTGTACCGGGTCGGATCAATCGTCACCCGGCCTGGATTTTTTCTTGAATTCATACATCATTTCGTCGGCCTTTGCCGTGGCCTGGACGGCGGTCATGGTTTCCGGTAAAAAGTCGGCGTAGCCCACAGATATATGCGGCAGACGCGGGTCGGCCTGCCGTTCGCTGTCCAGCCTGCGGAAAAAGTGCGAATTGAGTTTTTCAATATCGTCAAGGTTTTTACTGAGAATAACGCAGAACTCATCTCCGCCGATGCGGTAGCAAAGGCCGCTTTTCCCGTAGGCGTGCTTCAGCGCCGCTCCCACTGTGGACAAACAGCTGTCCCCGAAGGAATGCCCGAAGGTGTCGTTGACAGTTTTGAATGTATCAACATCCGCAAAGAGGATCACAGAGCTTCGAGTCAGCGCTCTTATGCGGTTTTCGTAGCTCTTTCTGTTCAAAAGCCCGGTAAGGGCGTCGATCTGCTGAAGAATATCGCAGTATAGCACATAGAACAGCACGTCGCCTATCGACAGAGATAGCCACACGACCTTCATGGAGCTGTCTATGGCCTGCCAGACTATCCCCAGCAGCAAAAGCAGCATGATCAGCGTCATACCCAGCTTGTTCTGACTTTGATTATTCTCATTGAACCGCGATACCTGAACGATCATGAAAACAAGCGACGATGAATACGCGGCAATATAAAGCCAGTAAAACTGGCAGTGGGTATATATATTCCCTG
>CAZLIJ010000155.1:0-4344 GCA_964559305.1 uncultured Oscillospiraceae bacterium
TTCAATAGCGGAAAAAGGAGCGGCAGCGCCGCTCCTTATATCTTACCGGATATTATATCACTTGGCGGGGATGTATTTGTCGATGATGGTCTGCACGGTGCCGTCGGCAATGAGGGCCTTCAGCGCGCCGTTGACAGCTTCAAGAAGCGCGGCGTTATCCTTGGAAACGCCGATGGCGTAATCCTCGTTGGTGAACTCGGTGTCCAGAATGGAAAGGCCGGTGTTGGCCTTCACAAATTCCTGAGCGGGCTGGCTGTCGATAACAACGCAGTCCACCTTGCCGGCGACAAGAGCCTGCACGGCAGTGGCGCCGTTGGTGTAGGCGATGACGTGATCTTCGCCGTAGCCGCCGTCCTCGGGAGCCGCGGAGCAGTAGATGTAGCCGGTGGTGCCCTCCTGGGTGCCTATCATTTTGCCGTCAAGATCGTCAATGGACTTGATGGCGGAATCGGACTTCACAATGACGACCTGCACGCCGTTGGCGTAGGAGTCGGTGAAATTGACGTTCTGCTTGCGCTCGTCGGTCACGGTAAGACCGGCCATGGCGATGTCTTCCTTGCCGCTCTGCACTGAGGTGATGACAGAACCGAAGTCCATGTCGTCCACGACCAGCTCAAGGCCAAGCTTGCCGGCGATAGCCTGGGCGATCTCCACGTCTATGCCCTCAAAGCTGCCGTCGTCCTTGGTGGACTCGTACGGAGGGAAGGCCGCGTTGGTGGCCATGTGGAGCTTGCCGCTCTCAACAGTGGTGAATGTGGCCGCGTTATCAGTGGGCGCGGCGCTGGGTGTGGTATCGGTCTTGGCTCCGCAGGCGCACAGTGCAAGCACCATGACAAGAGCGAGAGTAATTGCAAGAATCTTTTTCATTTTCATTTCCTCTCTTTCAATGGTCGATAATTATTCGCTGTCTGTGAATAATATTTCGTTTAACAGCTGCGATAATACCACCCGCGCCGGGCTTTGTCAACTGCTTTTTGAAAAAATATTCCGAAAAACCTCAATTTTTTCGGAATATTTTGCATATTATTCACTAAACCTGGGTATATTCAAATATTTGTGTATATTTTCATTTTTGTTTCAGCCGACCGGCAAGGGAAAACGCTCCGAAGGCCGCTATATTGACTGCCACTACCGCGGGACCAGAGGGTATTTCCCAGGCATAGGAGCAGGCCATTCCGATAACGAAGCACAGCACCGAAACGATGCCCGAGCTGACCACCACTGATCTGAAGGTGCGGCACACACGCATGGAGGAAAGGGGCGGGAAGATGATAAGGCTTGAAATGAGCAGCGCGCCCATCATGCGCATACCCAGCACCACGGTGATGGCGGTGAGCAGGGCTATGAGCATATTGAAGACCCCGGCTCTGGTGCCGGTGGCCTTGGCGAAGGTCTCGTCAAAGGTCACGGCAAATATCCGCGGGTACAGCAAAACGAACACGGCCAGCACCACCGCCGACAGCGCAACGCTCAAAACAGCGTCGGCCCTGCTGAGGGACAGTATGCTGCCGAACATATAGTTTGAAACGTCGGTATTCATGCCGGTGGTAAGGGATATGACGATAACTCCGATGGCCAGCGCGCCGCTGGAGATCATTGCTATGGCGGCGTCGCCCTTTATTTTGCTGTTTTGGCTGACCCGCAGCAGCAGAAACGCCGCGGCCACCACCACCGGCACAGCCACCGCCAGCGGGGCGGCGTTAAAGGCCGTGGCCACGGCCATGGCGCCGAAGCCCACATGGGAAAGGCCGTCGCCGATCATGGAATAGCGCTTCAAAACCAGCGACACGCCCAGCAGCGCCGAGCACAGTGAAACAAGCACGCCCACTATAAGCGCCCGCACAAGGAAGGGATATGACAGCATTTCCGCAAATATCATGCCTGCCCACCTCCCAGAAAACGTCTGGCCATATCGCAGTGCTTATACTCCCCTGCCGTGCCGAAAAATAGCTGCTTATGACCCAGATGGAGTATTTTTGTGGCGTAGCGCACAGCCTCGTGGATGTCGTGGGACACCATGATGACTGTGATGCCGTCGCACAGATTTATAAGCTTTATGAGATTATACAGCTCGTTTTGCGCCACGGGATCAAGGCCTGTCACCGGCTCGTCCAGCAGCAGCAGCTTTTTTGTGGCGCACATGGCTCTTGCCAGCAGCACTCTCTGCTGCTGACCGCCGGACAGCTCCTGATAGCACTTGTCCTTTATATCGTCTATGCCCATCCGCTCGATATTCTCAAGGGCGGCTTTCTTATCGTCTTTGCCGTAAAAAAGCCTGCCGCCCAGACTGTTCAGCCTTCCTGACAGCACCACCTCCCACACGCTGGCGGGAAAGTCCTTCTGCAGCTCGGTCTGCTGGGGCAGATAGCCTATCTCGGTGGGTTTTAGCCCCTCCCCCATGCTTATCTTACCGGCGCTGGCGGCTTTAAGACCCAGCAGCCCTTTTATAAGCGTGGATTTTCCTGAGCCGTTTTCGCCCACTACGCACAGGTAATCCCCCGCGTCAAGCTCAAAGTCAACGCCCTCCAGCACGGTCTGCCCGTCATAGGCAAAGGATACATTGTCACATTTCAGAATCGCCATCAGTTAAGCGCCTTTCTCACTGTCTCAAGATTTTCGCTCATGATATCCAGATAGGTCACGCCGTTTTCAAAGTCGCTTTTGGTGATGTTGTGGCAGGAATGAAACAGCAGCTTGCCGCAGCCGGTATCCTCGCACACGGTGTCCGCCATCTTCTCGTTAGAGAACTCAATGTAGAGGACATAGGGAATGTTTTCCTCTTTCACCTTGTTTATCAGATATGAAACGGTTCTTGCGGAGGGCTCGGAATCCTCGGCGCAGCCGGGATAGGCCGCGAAATAATCAAGGCCGTACTCCTCGGTAAAGTATCTCACCGGAAAGCGGTCCGCGAACACAAGGGTCTTGCGCTTGCTGTGGCTTACTATATCTCTGAACTGACCGTCCAGCTTTTCAAGCTTTGCGGCAAAGGCGCTCTGGTTTACCTGAAAGGCCGGGGCGTTTTCAGGGTCTTTCGCAGCCAGCGCCTTTTCAATGGCGGCGGAGATCTTTTCGGCGTTCACCGGCGACGTCCAGACGTGCTCGTCATATTCCGGCTCGTCGCCTTCCTCGGCTTCCTCATGGACATACATGCCCTCTTTGGTCTCCTCCGTCACCTGGGTTACGCAGTCGGTCATACGCACAACGGTCATGTCGTTTTTGATGGACGACAAAACGTCGTCCACCCATTCGTCCGACTCGCCGCCGTTATATATAAAAACGTCGCAGTTTTGAATCTTTATTATATCCTGAGGCGTAGGCTCATAGGAGTGTATCTCCGAACCCGGGGGCAGCAGCATGGTCAGCTGCGCCTTGTCGCCTGCCACCGCTCTTGCAAAGTCATAGGCGGGAAAAATCGTGGCCACCACCGACAGCTTGCCATCCTCACTGCCGGCGGCAGGGGTTTTGGCTCCGCAGGCGGACAGCGCCCCGGCCAGCAGCACAAGGCTCAGCAATACAGCAATAATTCTTTTCAAGTCAACACCTCATGGGATAATTATAATATGTCAGGCCATCCGGCGGCAAGGTATTTTTTCCCTTCCGGCAGTCCGATAATACTATTGTATCAAATCTGTCAACACCAATGCGAAAGCCGCCGCTTTTCCGGCGCAGGCCGGTTATATCGGCGCTCAGATGCTCTGATAAATTTTGCCATAAAATTATCAGGATTTTACAATCTTGTAGCGCCTGCCACAGTTTTGCAGGGGGAACATCTGTATAATCAAATCAGATAAAAGAAATAGGGAATTGAAAACCCGGTTTACGACATAAAGGAGGAACAAAAATGGAACTTTACAACAATCTTATCAAAGAGACCACCGAGCTTCTTAAATCCGGCTCACCGAAGGTATGGAAATACTCCCCCGCCGATGCCTGGAACGACCATGGCGGCAATGAGCTTGTGCTCCAGTCAGACGCCGCTTACGAGCTGGGCGCGGCCGGCTTCGGCTCGGCAAACTACCTGTGCTCCACCACCAGCGCCAAGCTTGTACCCCAGGATGAAACCCTCCTGTACGGTCCCGATCTGAATGAGATCAAGGGCAGCGTTCCCTTTGCCCGTATAGTATTAGTCCGCGTAGGCGTCATGGACGGCGACGACGAGGAGGTCTACCGGGCCCTCAAGGACATTGAGTTCTGCAAGTACCATGTCAACCCGGAGGGCTACATGGTGCGTATGTCCCCGGAATCCTCCCGTGAGCAGGTGCGCGTCAGCAAGGCCGCCGTGAAAAAAGGCATCAGCTTCAAAGCCGTTGGCGCAAACTACATAGAAAAGTACAAGGAAAACTC
>CAZLIJ010000156.1:0-4250 GCA_964559305.1 uncultured Oscillospiraceae bacterium
GATGTGGGTCATTTCCGACCGGCGTTTTCGGTCAAAATAGTTCCGGCGTTGACAGCTGGGCTCTGTCTCGAAGGAATACGGGGCGCGGATTTGGATTGCCATGGCGCACAAAAGCTGGAGTTCAACTTATCGCTCCGGTTCCCGCTTGCGCGGAAAACTGCGCCAAACGGGGTTCTTTCTCCTTTTTCCAGACAGACCCGCTTCGCTGGGCTCTGTCCCGAAGGAATACGGGGCGCGGATATGGGAAAGGCAATCATGAATGTTGGAAGCCTGCCGAGGCTATATATCCCGAATGTTAATACGCGTTGCTTGCGGCAACGGGCTGCTGCTTTTACAATAGGGCCGACGAATGAAAGAAGGAGGTCATCCCTGATGTTAAACGAAAACATAAAAACCATCAGAAAATCAAAGGGGCTTTCACAGGAGGAGCTTGCCGTGAAGCTGAATGTTGTGCGGCAAACCATCTCAAAATGGGAGCAGGGCTTGTCGGTTCCCGATTCTGATATCCTCATCTCCATATCGGAGGTGCTTGAAACCCCCGTAAGCACTTTGCTTGGAGAAAATGTTGATGAGCCCAAAGCTGATGACTTGAAAGCGATTTCCGAAAAGCTGGAGGTAATAAATTTGCAGCTGGCCCGAAGAAACGCCGCCAGGCGAAAAACGCTTCACTGGCTTTTCATCTCATTAAGTGCGCTGATAGTAATAATTGCCGCGGTCTTGATAGTGATAAACGGTTCTTATCTGGGCTGGAATTACAGCGACCCTGAAACCGCCGTTTTGGGCACGGCTGTTCACTCGTTTGAATGGCTGTTTTTCAGGTTAGCGCCGTTTTTCCTTATAGCGGCAATCGCCGGAATCTTTCTGACACGGAAAAAAGCGTAAGACCGGGCCCTGTCCATATACTAATAGCATTAAAAGACTGCCGCGTAATAATACGCGGCAGTCTTTTATCTCGGAAAGTATCTCAGGATACCGTTGTCGTCCATATGTATGCTGATGAGGTTTTGTTTGTTCAGATATTCAAGGTGGGCGGCGGCTTCCCCCATGGCAAACCATTTCTGGCCCTTGGGAAACTCCTCCCAGTTTTTTGACCGTATGCGCCAAGTCATCAGCCCCGCCGCGTCGTAGGCGCTGATACCCGGGTTTTCTTCTATCACCCGCCTTGTCTCCATCAGGCGGGCCTTGTGATGAGCCAGCAGCGCGTTTGCCCGGTCTTCCACCGTGGTCATACCCATGGAGCGGTGGCCGGGCAGAGCTATATCAATGTCATAACTCCTTATTTTTTTCAGGCTTTCAAGATACTGCCCCAGCTCGTCGTCAAAGCCCGCCCAGTAGGTAATATTTGGTGTAATGTCAAACAGTATGTGATCCCCCAGAAACATCATTTTGTGCCTGCGCTCATAAAGGCACATATGGCCGGGAGTGTGGCCTGGCATACACACACATTCAAGCTGAAAGCCGCCGTAGCTCAGTACGTCGCCGGCGTCCGCTTCCATGGCTTCGAAGGGGCCGGGAGCGAATTTTATGGCCGGATTATCCAGCAGCGCATACTGTACCAGCTCCTTGGGCATCCCCTCAGCCAGTGTCCGCTGACGGTTCAGATCGCTGCGGGGATTTAGCACTATTCCGTGATCAACCCGCCCCATTATGGCCCTGCAGCCCCGTGAAATCAGCCACTGGGCGTTGCCGCTGTGGTCGGAGTGGGAATGGGTTATGAAAACGTCGGTGACGGCAGGGTCGATATCCAGCTCCTCCATGCCCTTTTCCAGCGCCCGCTGGCATTCCGGGCGGCGGAAGCCTGTGTCGATTATCAGATTTCTGCCCCCTTTTTCGCCGAGTATAACATAACAGTTCAGGCTTCTGAGCGGGTTTTCCGGCAGCGTTATTTTGAAGGTATAAACACCGTCACATATCTTTGAAGCCATGGTATTCTCTCTTTCGATAATATTTTGACTATTTATCTCAGTGTAGCACAGTTTTTTCCGGTTTTCACGACAACGGCTCATCAAATCATAACCTAAACGCAAAAACTCCCGCCTTTCGGCGGGAGTTTTTCAATCGTCAGCTGAGTTGTTTTCAGGGAAGGCGTTATTCAGAAAAGCTTTTTCTTTTCTGTCTCTCAAAACAATGTTTATCACTTCGCCCATAATGAGTACATACGACGCCAGATACAGCCATAACATCAAAAGGATTATGGACGCTATGGAGCCGTACACCAGCGGGTATTTGGCGGAGGCGCTGATAAACACAGAAAAAACTATGCTGACCACCACCATTGCTCCCGTGGCCGTAAGGGCGCCTTTTGTCACCTGATAGGGCCGGTTTTTCGGCACCGTGACATAGTAGAAGAAATAAATCATCAGAAATACCACGCCGAAAAGAATTAAAAATCGCACCCATGTCCAGCTTTTGCTGATGTTCACAAAGGGCAGCCACTTATCCACAAAGGACAAAAACCAGCTCCCCGTGAGCATGATAAGTATCGACAGATACACTGCCGCCAGAAAAACGACGGAAAAAAGCAGACTGATGATAAAGCCGCCCACGCCGCGAAACCGCATCTGGCCCTGTATATCGCCCACGGTCATCTCAAAGGAGCGGAAGGCGGCGGAAGCGGAGGTTATCAGCACCAGCAGCGCGGCTATCAGCATGGCCGTGCTGTTGCTGGAAGCCACATACGCAAGAAAATCCTCCAGCGTGGTAAACGTATCTTCAGCTATGAAATTCTGCACAACGCCCAGTATCTGCATGGCCTGACGGTACTGACTGCCCAGCATGGAATAAAGGCAGATAAGCAGCGGAAAAATGGTCATGGTCAGGTAGTAGGCCAGCGCCGCGGCGCCTCTGGTGACTCGTTTGCCGAAATAGACGTCGGCTGTGTCCAATACGAAGCTCTTAATTTTTTCCAGCATCAGTCCGGCCTCCGTTCTCAAAGGTCAAAACAGCTCCTTCCTCCAGGGAGGAAGGAGCTTTGCTTCGCCATGGATATGACGAGTATATATCACTTGGAATTGAAAATCTTGAAAATGCTGTCGAAGGGGTCTTCCTCCCCATCGGAAGTGGCGGCAGCGGGGGCGGTGGGAGCCGCGGCCTGCTTTTCGGTAGCGGCGGTGAACAGTCCCTGAGGCTTCTCGCTCTGGGCGGCGGCAGGAGCGGCCACAGTCCTTGCGGGCGCTGTCTCGGCAGTCCTGGGGGCAACAGGGCCATCGTCAAAGCCGGTGGCGATGACGGTCACGCGGATCTCGTCCTGCATGGAGTCGTCAAAGGTGGCGCCGAAGATGATGTTGGCGTCGGGATGAGCGGCCTCCTGCACAAGGCTGGCGGCGGATTCCACATCCTCAAGACCCATATCCTCTGAGCCGGTGATGTTGATGAGCACGCCGTGGGCGCCGTTTATGGAGGTCTCCATCAGCGGGCTTGCAACGGCCATACGGGCGGCGTCCTCAGCCTTGCCCTTGCCGGTGGCGTGTCCCACGCCCATGTGGGCAAAACCGGCGTCTTTCATTATTGTGGTGACATCGGCAAAGTCAAGGTTGATGAAGCCGGTGTTTTTGATAAGATCGGAGATGCTGGTGACGGCCTGACGCAGCACGTCGTCGGCTATCTCAAAGGCGTTTGCCAGAGTGACCTTCTGGTCGGTGGCAAATTTCAGACGGTCATTGGGGATGATCAGCAGGGAGTCCACCTTGCCCAGCATATCGCCAATGCCGATCTCGGCCTGGTCCGCCCGGCGCTTGCCCTCGAACTTGAAGGGTCTTGTGACCACGCCCACGGTGAGAACGCCGGATTCCCTGGCGATCTCGGCCACGGTGGGCGCCGCGCCTGTGCCGGTGCCGCCGCCCATGCCGGCGGTTATAAACACCATGTCCGCATTTTCAACGGCCTTGGCTATATTGCTGCGGCTCTCCTCCGCGGAGCGCTTGCCGACCTCGGGGTCGGATCCGGCGCCCTGGCCGTGAGTGAGCTTTTCGCCTATCTGTATTTTCTGGTCGGCGCTGGAAACGGCCAGCGCCTGCTTGTCCGTATTGACTGAAATGAATTCGACGCCCTGAGTGCCGGATTTTACCATCCTGTTCACCACATTATTGCCGGCTCCGCCAACGCCGATGACCTTTATCGTTACGACGTTTTCAGGCCCGTTCTCGGCTTTGAAATCCATGTTCGTGCCTCCTGTATCATTTTTATGCCGCTCAGTATTTCCGCGGCGATTATTTTTCTTACTCATAAGCTGTATTCTATAACGTTTTCCG
>CAZLIJ010000157.1:0-4236 GCA_964559305.1 uncultured Oscillospiraceae bacterium
CCGGGCGCAGGTGATGAAAAGCCGCTTTTTTGCCCGGGTCAGCGCCACATAGCAAAGTCGCCGCTCCTCCTCCATCTCCTCCGGCTCGCCTATGGCTCTCACGCCGGGGAAGATACCCTCCTCCGCACCCACCACGAACACCGTGGGAAACTCAAGGCCCTTAGCCGCGTGCATGGTCATCAGCACCACGCCGTCAGCTCCCGCGTCGTAATTATCAAGGTCGGTATAAAGCGCCGCTTCGGCGAAAAAGCCCTCCAGCGTCTGATCGCCGAAATTCTGCATATGGTTTATGATGCTCGATTTCAGCTCTCTCACGTTTTCCGCTCTGGTGGAATCCTCAACGGTGTTTTTCGCTTCAAGGGCCATGACATAGCCGGTTTTCTCCACCAGCTCGTCGTAAAGAGCGTCCGGCGGGTTATTCTCCGAAAAGGCTCTGAGCTCGTCTATCATCACGGCAAAAAGCCGCAGGCGCTGAGAGGAGCGCTGGAGCTCGGGATAATCATCCGCCCGGCTTATCACCTCAAACATGGAGCGGCTCTCCCGGGCGGCGATGCTCGCGGCAAGCTCCACTGTTCTGGCGCCGATGCCCCGGGGCGGGGTGTTTATAATCCTTGTAAGGCGCAGGTCGTCCGAGGGCGACGCAATGAGGCACAGATAGGCCAGCATATCCTTGACCTCTGCCCGGTCATAGAATCTGGTGCCGCCAACTATGCGGTAGGGTATTCCGTTTCTTTTAAGGGCGTGCTCCACGGCGTTGGACTGGGCGTTCATGCGGTATAGTATGGCGTTGTCCTTCCATGCCCCGCCGGAAAAACTCGCGGCCATTATCTGCCCGGCGACATACTGGGCCTCGTCGTCCTGATTGTCCGCCACATACAGCGTGAGGGGGTCCCCCGCTTGGCTGTTGGTCCACAGCTCCTTGCCCTTTCGGCCCACATTGTTGCGTATAACGGCGTTGGCCGCGTCAAGAATGTGGCCGGTGGAGCGGTAATTCTGCTCCAGCCGGATGGTGCGGCAGTTTTTGTACTCATCCTCAAAAGAGAGTATGTTTTCGATGGTGGCGCCCCGGAATTTATAGATACTCTGGTCGTCGTCGCCCACCACGCAGATATTCCCCCAGCCGCCGGACAGCGTGGAAGCCAGCTGATACTGGAGATTGTTGGTGTCCTGATATTCATCGATCATGACGTAGCGGAACTTTTTCTGCCAGTAGTCCAGCACATCGTCGTTTTCCTTAAGAAGCTTCACGGTGAAGGCGATAAGGTCGTCAAAATCCATGGCTCCCGCGGCAAACATACGGCGCATATATTCAGAATATATCTCGCCGGTTTTTACTCTGCGTATGTCGCCGGAGGCTTTGGCCCGGGCAAGATAGTCTGTGCTGTTCACGCCGGCGTCCTTGGCGCGGCTTATCTCGGACAGTATTGCCCGTGGCATAAAGACCTTCTCATCCAGATCAAGATCCTTCAAAATGCGCCTTACCAGCGTTTTGCTGTCCTCAGAATCGTATATGGTGAAGTTTTCCGGAAAGCCCAGCCGGGTGGCATCCCGCCGTAGTATGCGCACGCAGCAGGAGTGGAAGGTGGAGGCCCATATATCCTCCGCCGCGGCGCCCAGCATGGCGGACAGGCGGTTTTTCAGCTCGTCGGCGGCTTTATTCGTGAAGGTAATGGCCAGTATGCGCCAGGGCGGTACAGGCTCAAAAGCGGCCAGCTCTTTAGCTCTGTCTCCCCCGGCTTTCATGGCGTCTATGTCGTCCTCCGCGGCGTTTTGGGGTATCTCGTCGGTGTCGGACGCTCTGCCGAAGCGCATCAGGTTTGCGATGCGGTTTATAAGTACCGTGGTCTTCCCGCTGCCCGCTCCGGCAAGAATCAGCAGCGGCCCTTCCGTGGCCATGACGGCCTTCCGCTGCATTGGATTAAGATTCGGGAATTCCTTTTCGATCACACTGTTCCTGGCTTCGATGTATCTTTTTTCAAATTCAATTTCCATGACGCCGATTCTAACACATCGAGCGGCTGTAAACAAGACCGCGGGCACGAAAAACGCGCCGGAAAACCGGCGCGTAAGCGTTAATGATCAGGACAGAATTTTTCGCAGTTCATCCACAGCCCGGCGTTCAAGGCGTGAAACCTGCACCTGGGACACCTTCAGCACTCTGGCAGCGGCCTCCTGAGTCATGCCGTGGAAATACCGCAGGTAAACCACCATCCGCTCCTTTTCCGGCAGCCGGTCTATGGCGGCGGATAGCGCCACGTGCTCCACCATGCGCTCCTCCTCGCCGTAATCCCCCAGCACCAGCTCAAGGGTGAAGCCCTCCTCGCCGGTCTCCCGCTGCAGGCTTTCCGCCGGGCCGGTGGCTATCTCCGCCACGGCTATGTCGCCGGCTTCGATGCCCGTTTCGGCGGACAGCTCCGAAACTGTGGGTTCCCTGCCCAGACGCTGCTCAAGAGAAAAGCGGGCGGCTTTGATCTGCTGGGCCTGCTCCTTCACTCCCCGGCTGACTTTGACCGCTCCGTCGTCCCGCAGAAAGCGGCGTATCTCACCGGAAATTTTCGGCACGGCATAGGTGGAAAACCTGGTGCCGTAGCTCTCGTCAAAGCCCTCTATGGCCTTGAGAAAGCCCACGCAGCCCAGCTGATACAGGTCGTCCGGGTCAACACCCCGGCCAAAAAAGCGCCGGGCAATGCTCCAGATAAGGCCGGAGTTTTCTTCGATGAGCCTGCCTGCCGTGTCCCTGTCCCCTTCTCTGTCGGCGCGGAGCTCATCGCAGCTTATGTCTGTCATCGCCTGCCCGTCCGGGGCTTGATGGAGCGCAGCATGGTAACAGTGGTGCCCCGGCCCGGGGCAGACTTCACCTTGAGCTTGTCCGTAAAGCTCTCCATGATGGTAAAGCCCATGCCGCTGCGATCCTCGCCGCCGGTGGTAAACATGGGTTCACGGGCTTTTTCCACATCGTCTATGCCCCGGCCCCAGTCACGGATAACGATCTCCAGCTTTCGCTCATCCATTATTCTCAGGCGCATGGAGATCTTGCCGATGGTGTCGGGATAGCCGTGGACGATGCAGTTGGTCACGGCCTCGGAAACCGCTGTTTTGATATCGCCCAGTTCTTCAAGGGTGGGGTCAAGCTGGGCCGCGAAGGCGGCGGCCGACGCTCTTGCAAAGCCTTCGTTTGCGGAGCGGCTGGGAAATTCAAGCTTTATGTAGTTTATGTTCTTCATCCTTCTCAGTTCCCTTCATATGTAAGCGGTGATTTGCCGCCTGAATTTCAGCTTTATTTTGCCGCGGTCACAGGCACCAGCCGTTCTATCCCCGCGGCGTCAATGATCCTGAGGGGCTGGGCGGAGGGGGCCTCTATGGCGGTTCTGCCCCCGGTGCGGCTCATGCGGCGGCTGATGCGCAGTATCAGGGCTATGCCGGAGGAGTCCATGAATTTAAGCCCCGACAGATCCACATAGCAGTCCCGGGGCAGATATGGTGGTCAAGCTCCCCGGAAAAGTACAGCGTAAGCCGTCCGGAATTGTAAGTATTGCTTATTTTCATCTTCGTCACCCGCATATAATAAAATGGCGTCGTATGCCTTACAGCATACGACGCCATTTTATATTCAGTTTCTTGCGAATACTGTCGTACCCGGTCGCTCAGCCCAGATTTTTCAGGCTCTCTCCAAGGTTTTCCAGCAGGGCTTCCAGCTTGGCTTTTTTCTCCCGCTCGGCGTTCACCACGGCTTCGGGAGCCCTGGCCACAAAGTTTTCGTTGGCAAGCTTCGCGTTCTGGCTTTCCAGCTGCTTTTGGGCTTTAGCCATCTCGCCTTCGATGCGGGCTTTTTCCTTTTCCAGATCCACCAGCTCCGCCATGGGCATGAACATGCGGGCGTTGTCGGTGATGACGGAAACCATGCTGTCGGCATTTTCCGGCGCAGTGTCGGTAACAGTGACGCCCTCGGCGTAGGCAAGCTTGCAGATATAATCGTTTCCGGCTTCAAAGGCGGCCTTTTTGTCCGTGACAACGATTAGATGGGCCTTTCTGGAGGGGGGCACGTTCATCTCGCTGCGGCGGGCGCGGACGGCCTTTATGGCGTCCATGACCACCTCAAAGTTGGTCTCGTCCTCGGGATAGCTGAGTTTTTCGTCAAACACGGGGTATTTTTCCAGCATAAGCGCTTCGCCGGTGTGGGGCAGAGCCTGCCATATTTCCTCGGTAATAAACGGCATGAATGGGTGCAAAAGCTTT
>CAZLIJ010000158.1:0-4164 GCA_964559305.1 uncultured Oscillospiraceae bacterium
GGATTACGCCTCTCACTGACGAGGTGGGGTATACGTTGGTGTGCCGGCCAATGACCGTGCCGGGGTTCAAAACGCTGTTGCAGCCCACTTCCACGAAGTCGCCCAGCACCGCGCCGAATTTTTTGCGCCCCGTGGGTATCTCCGCGTCGCCCTTTACCACCACAAGGGATCTGTCGCTTTTCACATTGGAGGTTATGGAGCCGGCGCCCATATGGGATTTGAAGCCCAGAATCGAATCGCCCACATAGTTATAATGGGGCGTCTGAACATTATCGAAAAGCACAACGTTTTTAAGCTCCACCGAGTTGCCCACAACGGCGTTTTTGCCCACTATGGCGCTGCCGCGGATGAAGGCGCAGTGGCGCACCTCCGCCCCGTGGTCGATGATGCACGGCGCGCCCAGATAGGCCGAGGGAAACACCTTGGCGTCCTTTGCCACCCATACGTTTTCCGCCGGTGAATAAAACTCCTCCGCCGGCAGTGTGGGGCCCAAGGCCAGAATGAAGTCCTTTATCCCGTCCAGCGCCTCCCAGGGATAGGTCTTGCCCTCAAAAAGGGGCGCGGCTATGGTCTTTGTCAGATCCAGAAGCTCCTGTGTTGTATACATTTCATTTCACCTTCACAAGTCTGCCGGTATCCCGCATTACTTCGATGATGCCGTCCGCATATTTTTCGCAAAGCTCTTCCCTGTCAGCCTCCACCATGACCCGCAGCACAGGCTCCGTGCCGCTTTTGCGCAACAGCACCCGGCCATGGGAGCCCAACTCCTTTTCCGCCTTTTCAACGGCGGCTTTGACCTCAGGGCAGTTCATGGTCTCGTCCTTATCAGTGACCACCACGTTTTTCAAAAGCTGGGGATATATCATCACGGGGGAGGCCAGCACGGAAAGGGGCTGCTTTGTTTCCATCATGGCTTCCATCAGCTTTATCGCGGTCAAAAGCCCGTCGCCGGTGTTGGCAAGGCGGCCAAAAATGATGTGGCCCGACTGCTCGCCGCCGATGAGATGACCGTTGGCGCGCATATTTTCCGCCACATATTTGTCGCCCACGGCGGTCTTTTCATAGCCTATGCCGATATCGTCCAGCGCCTTGTAAAGGCCCATGTTGGACATGACGGTGGTGACGACCTTGGAATCCCCGAAAACGCCCCGCTCCTTCATATATTTCGCGCAGACATAAAGGATGTGATCGCCTGTTACCACATTGCCCTTTTCGTCCACGGCAAGACAGCGATCGGCGTCGCCGTCAAAGGCAAAGCCCGCGTCCAGATGATTTTCCACCACATATTTTTGCAGATTTTCAATATGGGTTGAGCCGCAGTCAACATTGATATTAAGTCCGTCGGGCGCGTTGGCGATGACGAAGGTGTCCGCCCCCAGAGCGTCAAAAATGCTCTTGGCCATCTGCCAGGTGGAGCCGTTGGCGCAGTCAAGGCCGATGCGCTTATCCTTATATGAGCGGGTGGCCAGGGAGATAAGATAGCCGATATAGCGGTTGCGTCCGGCGGCATAGTCCACCGTGCGGCCTATGGCCTCCCTTTGGGCGTAGGGCAGCTGGACGCCGGAATCGATGTATTCCTCTATCCCGTCCAATACCTCCTGCTCCATTTTTTCGCCGGCGGCGTTGAGAAGCTTGATGCCGTTGTCGTAATAGGGATTGTGGCTGGCGGATATCATGATGCCGCAGTCGAAATCGTCCGCCCGGGCGATGTAGGAAACGCTGGGGGTGGTGGTGACGTGCATCATATAGGCGTCCGCGCCGGAGGCGGTGAGCCCCGCGCACAGGGCGTATTCAAACATATAGCTGGAGCGCCGGGTGTCTTTGCCGATAACGGCCTTGGCCTTGTGGTCTTTGCCGTAATACCAGCCCAGATAGCGCCCTATCATAAAGGCGTGCTCCACTGTAAGGTCTATATTCGCTTCCCCGCGAAAGCCGTCGGTTCCGAAATATTTTGACATAGCTTTTCCTCCAAAAAACGCTGCACCGGGCAGCTTGGTATTATTCAGTCAGCTTTTTCGCCGCGTCGCCGTCCAGATAAAGCGTCATGTCCAGATGTATCTGGAACATGGAGGCCGGAACATAGGTGACGGTCTTGCCGTAGACCATTTTATATATTATCTCCGCTTTTTCCTCACCCAGCGCTATCATTGCCACGGCTTTGGAGGCCATAATGGTCTTGATGCCCATTGTGACGCCCTTTTCCGGCACGGCGTCTATCCCGCCGAAATCCGCTGCCAGCCGCTCTCTTGTGGCCTGGGTAAGAATCTGGGTATGGGTGTAGCTTTCAAAGGGCGTGGCCGGCTCGTTAAAGCCGATAGCGCCGTTGGTGCCGATGCCCAGCAGCATAAGGTCTATGCCGCCGGCGTTTTTTATTTCCTCGTCGTATTTTTTAAGCGCGTCCTCATCGTCCCCCGCGCACAGGCAGGGGTAATGCACGTTTTTGGGGTCAACATCTATTCTGGAAAAAAGATTCTTTTCCAGAAATCCGCCGGCGCTGTTTTCGCCTTTGGCGCCGATAAATTCGCTGACACAGAATACTTTTGCCCCGGCAAAGGATATTTTCCCGTCTTTGCACATTTTTGCCAGCTCGTCAAACACTCCCAGCTGGCTGTGTCCCGCGGCGAAGCCCAATACGGCATCCGGCTTTTTTTCAAGAAGCTCGGCGTATTTTTCGGCCAGAATACCGGCAAGCTCGCCGGCTTCTTTTATTATTACTTTCATATTGCTCCTCCCAAATCAGAAAAAATATGACTAATACGCCCAATCAGGGCAAAAATATATTGGAAAGGCGGTGCGCGATGTGGCAATAGTATTTATAAGGACGCTTATCGTTTATTTTTCGCTGATGGCTGCCATGCGGCTGATGGGCAAGCGGCAGCTGGGCGAAATGGAGCTTTCGGAATTCGTGGTGGCAGCGCTTATCGCGGATCTGGCCGCTCACCCGCTGCAGGACATAGGCATTCCCATGCTAAACGGTCTTATACCCATATTCACGCTGTTCTGCATGGAGGTCATAGTCTCCGGCGTCACCATGAAAAGCATACGGCTGCGGGGTCTTATGTACGGCAAGCCCAGCGTTATTATAAGCCACGGCAAGATATGCCAGCGTGAAATGCGAAAAAACCGCTTCACGCTGGACGAGCTGACCCAGGAGCTTCGAAATCAAAGTGTGCTTGATATAAGCTCCATAGAATATGCCATTCTTGAAACCAACGGCCAGCTTAACATCATCCTCACCCCCGCCCAGCGCCCGGTGACAGCCTGCCAGATGGGGATTACAGCCGGCGACGGCGGCTACCCGTCCATAATCATAAGCGACGGGCGGGTTTTGGACTGCAACCTCACCTTGATGGGCCGGGACACCCTCTGGCTTGAAACCAAGCTGCGGGAAAAACACATCGCTTCAACAAAGGAAGTGTATCTTATGACAGTGGACGACGGGGGCAATACCTATATTGCCCCAATGGAGGCGAAAACCTGATGACCGGTATGAAAAAGGAGATAGCCGCCGGTATAATACTGGCGCTGCTGTTTGCCGGGGCGATAGTGAATATACACTATGTGGACAAGCTTTCCCAGGGGCTTATCGCCCAGGTGGAGGACGCCCGGGGCATGGCCGGCGCCGGAGATTATCAGGCCGCGCAAATGGTGCTGGCCGGAGCCATATATCAGTGGATGGACGCCGACAGCTACACCCATATTTTTATCCGTCACCCGGAGATAGATTCCACCACGGACGCTTTTTACGAGCTGCTGGATTCTGTTTCTGCCGGGGATATCAAAACCACTCAGGGCGCTTTTGAAAAGGTAGAAGCCCACCTTGCCAGCATTGCCGGCATGGAGCACATCACCATAGGCAGTATTTTCTGATTATTTTTCTGAAAGTATCTTTGTCAGCTCATCCATGAAGGTGTTGATGTCCTTAAAGCTGCGGTAAACGGAGGCAAAGCGCACATAGGCCACCTCGTCCACATCCTTAAGTCTGGACATGACCATTTCGCCGATGTCGGCGGTTTTGACCTCCCGCTCCAGCGAGCCCTGCAGCTCCTGCTCGATATCGTCGGCGATCTTTTCAAGCTGGGCCAGCGCCACGGGGCGCTTTTCGCAGGCGCGCACCATGCCGTTTATAAGCTTGGATTTGTCAAAGGACTGGCGGCTGCCGTC
>CAZLIJ010000159.1:0-4163 GCA_964559305.1 uncultured Oscillospiraceae bacterium
CAAAAAGGTGGACGGCGGCGATGATACCAAGCTTATACACACAGTCTGGGGTTCGGGCTGGGTGCTGAAAGAGGAGGATTCATGAAAGGCAAAACCGTCCTGCCCCTTACTCCGTCGAAAATGTCAATAAAAATACGCCTGACCCTGTGGTTCACCATTACCGCCCTGCTGCTGGTAGTGGTGGCGCAGGGCTTCATGCTCATTGTGGACGGGCGCTCCGTGCTGGGCAGCGCCGACGCGCTGCTGGTTTCCGTGGTGCAGGGCAACATCGCCAAGGTGGACAGCGTAAACGGCAAGCCGGATGTGGACGATATCAAGTATTACCGCCGGGGCGTTTACACCTCGGTATACAGCGATTCCGGCGCGTTTCTTTCCGGCGCCGCGCCCTTTGAGCTGTCCGACCCCTTCCGCAACGGGGTGGTGCGCCGCATCACGGGCCCCGGGGGGGAGTATCTTCTCTACGACGCCCGGGTGGAGCTTTCCGAAGGCGGCGGAGTGTGGGTGCGGGGCGTGACCAGCGCCCAGAGCGACGATACTTTGCTGAGCACTGTGCTGCGCCTTTCCATGTTTACCCTGCCCCTGGTCATCCTGCTGGGCGCGGTGGGGGGCTATATCGTGGCTGGCAGCGCCCTCAAGCCCATCCGCCGCATCACCGAAGCCGCCAACGATATCAACGACGGCAACGACCTGAGCGGCCGCATCGGTCTGGGCAAGCCCGGCAGCCACGATGAGCTGTGCAAGCTTTCCGACACCTTTGACAGTATGTTTGCCCGGCTGGAGCGTTCCTTCAACGCCCAGCGGCAATTCACCTCCGACGCGTCCCACGAGCTGCGCACCCCCACCACCGTCATTCTGGCCGAGTGCGACTATACCCGCAAGCACGCCAAAACGAAAGAGGACTACGAGTCCGCGCTTGAAGTTGTGACCCGGCAGGCGCGGAAAATGTCCCGGCTGGTGGAGAGCCTTCTATCGCTGACAAGGCTGGATCTGGGTACGGCAAAAACCAATTTTGAAGTGGTGGATATTTCCGAAATGCTGTCGGTCATATGCTCTGAGACCCAGATGGCCAGCAGCCGGGGCATCACCATGTTCACCGACATTGAGGAGGGCATAACCGCCGATGTGGATGTGACCTTGATGTCAAGACTGCTGCAAAATCTTATCGACAACGCCTATAAATACGGCCGGGAGGGCGGCAGCGTAGAGGTTTCGCTGAAAGCCGCGGGGGCGGACGCCCTTATAACCGTGGCGGACAACGGCGTGGGCATAGCCAAAGAGCATCTTGACCAGATCTGGCAGCGGTTTTATCAGGAGGACTCCTCCCGCTCCGGCGGCGAAGGGCTGGGGCTGGGTCTTTCCATGGTAAAGCAGATCGCCCAGCTCCACGGCGGCGCCGTGTCCGTTGAAAGCGAGGCCGGTCACGGCAGCACCTTCACCGTGACCATCCCAAGAGCGGAATAATCGCGGGCGCGGCGAATTAGATTCTTCGTCGCTTTGCTCCTCAGAATGACGCTCTTTTTTGTATTTGGCATGAATCGCGGCGCGCCGGGTCGCCGCGCCCTGCGGTGCAGCCACGAAAACGAGCACGTCGCCGCGCCCTACGGCGCAGCCACGAAAGTGAGCACGTCGCCGCGCCCTGCGGTGCAGCCATGCCGAAGCAAAAGACCGGCTTTTCAGCCGGTCTTTTTTTGCGGTATTCTATTTTGAATAGTCCTCAAGGCGAAAGACGTTGCCCACAGGCTCCGGGCTGTATTTTTCAATGTAATCCAGCGCCTGCGCTGGGGTGTCCACTGTTTTATAAAGGGCAAGGCAGCTATCTGACATGAACTCATTTTCCGCCGTGTGCTCCAGCATGGCCTGCATGGGCTTATAGTAGCCCCTGGTGTTCAAAATGGCAATGGCTCTGGCGCTGCGTCCCAGCTGCTTAAGCGTGAGCATCTCAAAAAACTCCTCGTAGGTGCCGATGCCGCCGGGCAGCACCACGACCGCGTCGGAGCTGTCCTCCAGAAGCTGCTTGCGCTCCCGCATGGTCTCGGTAAAAATAAAGTCGCTGCAATTCTCAAACAGTATCCCCGGTTCGTCGAAAAACTTGGGCGCGATGCCCAGAATGCCTCCGCCGCCGGCGTAAACGCCCCGGGCGCAGGCGCCCATCAGGCCGTTGTTTCCCCCGCCGAACACCAGCGAATGACCCCGCCGGGCCATCTCCCGGCCCAGCGCCTCCGCCTCGTCATAATATGTCTTTTCCAATGTGGAGCTGGACGCCCCGTATATGCAAATCCTCATGTTTCCCTCCGCTTTATTATGATATTGATTATATTTGCCCCAAGTTCCCTTGTCAATTCACTATGCAAAAGCGCCCGGCCGGTGTATAATGTTTTTCAGAATTTTTCAAGGAGTGTTTATATGAAAGCGATAGTTTCGGTTTTCGCCCGGGACACCAAGGGCATAATTGCCTATGTCTCCGTACTGCTGGCTGAAAAGGGCATCAATGTGCTGGACATCAGTCAGACCCTGATGCAGGAGTATTTTGCCATGATAATGTTGGTGGATCTGTCGGAGTGCTCAGTTCCTTTTGACGCGCTGACTCAGTTTCTGGCTGACAAGGGCGAGGAGCGGGGCCTTGCCATACATATACAGCGTCAGGACATCTTTGACGCCATGCACAAGATCTGAGGGCCGCGTCATGGGCTATCTATTGAACAGCGACGAGATATTGCAGACCATCAGCATGATAGATCAGCAGCATCTGGACGTGCGCACAATAACCATGGGCATGAGCCTTCTGGACTGCGCGGACACGGACATGGACGCCTGCTGCCGCAAGGTCTATGAAAAGATATGCAGGAACGCCAAAGACCTTGTCAAAACCGGCGAGAGCATTGAGCGGGAATTTGGAATTCCCATCGTGAACAAGCGCATATCAGTGACCCCCGCCGCCATTGTGGCGGGCTCCTGCGCGGCGGAGGATTTTGTGCCGCTGGCAAAGGCCATGGACGCCGCCGCCAAAGAGGTGGGCGTTAATTTCATCGGCGGCTTTTCCGCGCTGGTGCAAAAAGGCTCCACCGCCGGGGATGAGAAGCTGATAAATTCCATTCCCCGGGCGCTGGCAGAAACCGAGCGGGTCTGCGCCAGCGTCAACGTGGGCTCCACCCGCGCGGGCATAAACATGGACGCCGTGAAGAAAATGGGCTTTATCGTGAAAGAGACAGCCCGGCTCACCGCTGATAAAGACGGCCTTGGCTGCTCCAAGCTGGTGGTGTTCTGCAACGCCGTGGAGGACAACCCCTTCATGGCCGGCGCTTTCCACGGCGTGGGCGAGGGCGAGTGCGTGATAAACGTGGGCGTATCAGGCCCGGGCGTGGTGTACCACGCGCTGCAGGACTGCAAGGGAGCGCCCTTTGACGTGGTAGCCGAGACTATCAAGAAAACCGCTTTCAAGGTGACGCGTATGGGCCAGCTGGTGGCTCAGGAGGCCTCCAAACGGCTGGGTGTGCCCTTCGGCATAGTGGATCTTTCCCTTGCGCCCACCCCCGCCGTGGGGGATTCCGTGGCCCGCATTCTGGAGGCCATGGGTCTGGAGGTCTGCGGCACCCACGGCACCACCGCCGCGCTGGCCCTTTTGAACGACGCCGTGAAAAAGGGCGGCGTGATGGCCTCGAGCCATGTAGGCGGCCTTTCCGGCGCGTTTATCCCCGTGTCCGAGGACGAGGGCATGATAGCCGCCGCCAGAGAGGGCACTTTGTGTCTTGAAAAGCTGGAGGCCATGACCTGTGTGTGCTCTGTGGGCCTTGACATGATCGCCGTGCCCGGCGATACCCCGGCGGAGACCATCTCCGCCATCATCGCCGACGAGGCTGCCATAGGCATGGTCAACAACAAGACCACCGCCGCCCGGCTTATTCCCGCCCCCGGCAAGACCCTTGGGGACACTGTGGAGATAGGCGGACTATTTGGCGAAGCCCCGGTGATGCCGGTGAAAAAAGCCTCCGCCGCGGAGTTTATCAACAGAGGCGGCCGCATTCCCGCGCCCCTGCACAGCCTGAAAAACTGAGATGCCGCAGGCGGCATAGCACGCAGTAGCTGCGCGGCGAGGATAACGGCGCGCCGGGGTCGTCGCGCCCTACGGTACAGCCACGAAAACGAGCGGGTCGTCGCGCACTACG
>CAZLIJ010000160.1:0-1912 GCA_964559305.1 uncultured Oscillospiraceae bacterium
GGACCTCATCCTTACCAAGGATGCGCTCTACCGACTGAGCTATAACAGCATATAAATCCCCGCGTAAAAACGCGGGGGATTGGCGACCGAGATGGGACTTGAACCCACGACCTCTAGCGTGACAGGCTAGCGTTCTAACCAACTGAACTACTCGGCCACAGCTCTGATAATATAGCAAATATTCCGCCGCTTGTCAATATCATTTTGCGAAATTTTCTTATGTTGCGGAAAATGTTTTTTATGATACAATATATAGAGCTTTTGCCGAGATGGGAGGTCTGACTTTGAAAAAAAGAATAATATCATTCCTGCTGGCTGTGTGCCTTATTGTTTGCGCTCTGCCCGCAGAAAAAGCGGACGCCATTTCGGATGTGTGCTTTGTCTCCTTAAACGACAGACTGCTGGATCTTTCAAGTCAGGCCTTATATGTTAACGGTACCATGTATGTTCCCTGCTCGGTATTCAGCGATTTTCATATATACTATTCATATTTTTCCAGCAACACCACAGCCATGCTCTTCACTTCTTCAAAGCAGATATATCTGGATATGCAATACGGCACCACCTATGACCAGAACGGCCATTATTACAGCGCTCCCGGCTATCTTCAAAACGGCACGGCATATGTGCCGGTCAGCTTCGCCTGCTCTCAGTTTGGGCTTAACTGGTCCTTTATCAGCGGCGACGGCAGCGGTGATATCTGCCGCATAAAAGACAGCACCGTATATCTGTCTGACGCCCAGTTTTTTTCAGCCGCCTCTGACATGATGGCTTCCAGCTACAAGGCCTACAAGAACGCCTCCAGTCCCTCCACGGGAACGCCCAGTCCCTCCCAGCCCGCTGCCGGCACCCCGGTCTATCTCAGCTTTCAGGGTCTGCCTTCTGCCAAAATACTCGACACCTTTTCCACCAGCGGATACAAGGCGACTTTCTTCCTTGAATACTCCGATATAAAAACCGATCCTGACACCGTGCGGCGCATCGTGGGTGAAGGCCACGGCGTAGGCATAATCTGCGCCGACTTTGAGCAATACACGAAGACCTCGGCCATACTCTACGAAGCCGCCCACATCAAGACCCTGCTGGTGGCGTCGGAGGATTCCGCCGCAGCCTGTAAAACCATGGCGGCCCGCAGCGGACTTGTTTTCTGCGGTTATAACGCCGACGGAGTGCAAAACGGCAGCGGTCTCACCGCCTCTGCGTATATCACCTCAATGGTCGGCACCTATGGCGGCTGCTATGCAAGGCTGCTGTGCGTCTCCGCTACGGAGCGCAATCTTCCCTATCTTTTACAGACCCTCAGCAACAGCAGCTGCCTTATAAGGCCGGTGGACGAGATAAATCACGGCTGAAAAACACCATATCAATTCAGGACCGCGGTCATGCCGCGGTCCTTTTTTTTGCTTTACGCTTTTCACCCCTTCGCCGTCCGGAACATAGAATTGATTATAGCGCTATTTCAATAAATTTCCGGAGGTGGAACGCATGACCTCACTTTCGGCCATACATATTGTGTATCTGGCCATGATAGTGATATTTCTCGTCCTTCTGCTGTTCAAAAAGAGTATCGTGGTGCCCTGCGCCGCCGGCATACTCATTATCGCTTTTCTTGTCACCGGCAGTCCTGTCTCGTCATTTCAAGCCCTTTTCAACTCCCTTGTGTGGGCAGGAAAAGAACTTTTCGGTATCATCGCCGTTATAGCAATAGTCGTAGCCATGTCCCGCTCCCTCGCTCTTACAGGCGCCGACACTCTGATGATCGCGCCTCTCCGCCGGGTAGTCCGGGGTCAGAACGGCGCATTCTTTCTTCTGGGCATAGTAATGTTTGTGGTCTCACTGTGCATCTGGCCCTCCCCCGCCGTGGCGCTGGTGGGCGCGCTGCTGCTGCCCGTGGCGCTTAGCACCGGTATGC
>CAZLIJ010000160.1:1922-4100 GCA_964559305.1 uncultured Oscillospiraceae bacterium
TAATGAACATTTTCGGGCACGGCATGGCCCTGTCCGGCGACTTCTTTATTCAGGGCGCGCCTACCATCACAGCCAAAGCCGCCGGCACCACAGTGCCCGCGCTGGTATCCGGCTACCTGCCGCTGTGGTGCGTGATGTCCGGCGTCACGCTTATTGCGGCCTTCATCATGTTCCGCCGCGAGTGCAAAACTGCCGGCGCTGTTGCTCCCCCCGCGGACTATGAGCTTTCCCCGGGAAAAAAGCCCGACAAAAAGTGTGTTTTCACGGCGATATTCACCCCTCTGGTGTTTATAACCGACATTGTGCTGATGCTGACCCTGCGTATTCAGGGCGGCGACGCCACGGCTTTAATTGGCGGCACGGCGTTTCTTGTGCTGGTAGCCAATGACTGGCTGGCTTCCGGGGCCCGGGAAATGGCGGAAAATGTCACCGAGCATATCAAGTCCGGGTTTTCCTTCGGCATCAAAATTTTCGCCCCTGTTATCGTAATAGGCGCCTTTTTCTTCCTGGGCGCTCAGGACGCGGCCCAGGCCGTGTTCGGGCCGGAGGCCACGGGCATACTCAGCGATGTGGGCACATGGCTTTCGCAGAATGTTCCCCTGTCCAAATTGCCGGTGGTGCTGGTTCAGGCGCTGGTAGCCGTCATAACCGGGCTGGACGGCTCAGGCTTTTCCGGGCTGCCCCTTATCGGGGTCACCGCGGCCACCTTCTCCGGCGCGCTGCCGGTCAACAATGAGGTGCTGGCCGGCATGGGTCAGCTTATAACCATCTGGATAGGCGGCGGCACGGTTATTCCCTGGGCCGTTATACCCGTGGCGGCCATCTGCGGCGTCAGCCCCGTGGAGCTTGTACGAAAAAATATGATCCCGGTCATGTGCGGCATGGCAGCCGTGATTATTGCTGCGCTGATAATGGTTTGACGTTTTTTGTCGATTGAAACAATTTGACAAAATAAACGTAACAATATATCATCATATCAACGGAGCAAAAGCGATTTCACCGCACTGTTCCCCCGCGTTTTCACCGGCGCGGGGGATTATTCTGTCTTGACATACCCCACGATTCAATGGCATAATAAGAAAAAACATCCGCTTTTGGGCGGATCTGGAGAAAGAATATGGGCAATCGCATTTAATAGCTCAAAAACTGTATCCGGGCCGGGAATTCTCAATTACCGGTCTGGGTTTTTGTACGCTGTTTGAAAGGATTGCTTTGTTTTGTATATAAAAAAGAATATTTGGCTCATGTACGCCATCGCCCTTTTACAGGGCATGGTGTTCTATGGGCCTGTGGCCACGCTTTACCGGCAGGCCGCGGGAGTTGATATTTTCGGGATAACCCTCATAGAGAGTATATCTCTGGCTTTGTGCGTTCTGCTGGAGCTGCCCTGGGGCCTTGCGGCGGATCGCATAGGCTACAAAAAGACCATGCTCATCTGCTGCTGGATATACTTTCTCTCCAAGATAGTATTTTGGAAAGCCACCGGTTTCTGGGGTTTTCTCGCCGAGCGGGTTATGCTGTCAGTGGTCATGGCCGGTATCTCCGGCGTGGATGTGAGCATAGTTTTTCTGTCCTGTGGTCAGGGCAGATTTCAAAAGGTTTTCGGCATATACGAAAATCTTTGCACTGTTGGACTTATGGCGGCGGCGGGGGCCTATTCCATCTGGATAGGCTCAAACTACCGGCTGGCCGGGTTTTTGACTGTCATAAGCTACGCGCTGGCCGCGCTGCTGAGTCTTTTCATCACTGAGGTGAAAAGCCCCGATAAGCCGGTGGAAAGCCGTCCTGGGGCATTTAGTGCGCTGGTGAAGGGCGTTGTCTCCGACCGGCGGCTTTTACTGCTGCTGCTGGCCACCGCTCTTCTGAATGAAACCCACCAGACCGTGACGGTATTTTTGAATCAGCTCCAGTATGTCCGCTGCGGTATGGGCGACAGGGCCATCGGCCTTGTGTACGCGGGAGTAACCGCGGCGGGGCTGCTGGGGGTGTTTTCGGCCCGGGTCACGGCAAAGTTTGGGGAACGAAAGCTGGGCGGAGCGCTTTTTGCCGTAAGCGCGGCCATGTGCGGCCTGCTTGCCATCACGGCAGGGGCAGCGGCCTCGGTGGCGGCCATACTTTTGCTGAGAATATGCTTCAGCCTTTATCAGCCGCTGCATAACGAGCTGCAAAACCGCATGG
>CAZLIJ010000161.1:0-4039 GCA_964559305.1 uncultured Oscillospiraceae bacterium
AAATAATGCGCGGAAGTTTTTGTGACGGGTTCACATAGGTATAGCTGTTGACTCGGACTGAGAGAGACCGTCCGGCGTTATAGGACAGCTTACAAACCTTTCCAAAATCGACGATATTGGATGGCGGAGTTTGGTTGGTCAGGTCGACTGTACTGCCGACGATAGCGTGCGTTTTGGCGTTTACGACGGAGACGCGGACGCCATCCATGCCGGGGTTCCAATAGCTGCTGGAACTGCCGTTTCCCATGTTGCCTCCGCCGCCATCAATGTTTGGATCGCCCGCGGCAAAGGCGGGGATCGCCATGGATAGCAAAAGCAGCATGGAAAGGAAAAGCACAAGGATTTTTTTCATGTGACTCCTTTCCAAAGAAAAAGCGCAGCCTTTCGGCTGCGCTGGCGGAGAATCAAGACTTTAGCCCATATCTCCGATCTTGTTTCCGTTTTCATAGATGTTGTTATCCTCAACAGTTTGGTTCCCACCGCTGTTGTCCACATATCCGAAACCCGGCACATAGACCTGACCGTTCGCGTTGGTGCTGCCGGCATCCGGCGTTGACGGTTCTGTCACCGTGGTTTGCTCCTTGGTGTAGGAGGGCGGCGTTTCCGCATTGCGGTCCGCTTCCGGCACATCCTCGGCAGTGTGATTTTCTGCCACAGTTGACGGAGCTTCCGGCGCATCGGGCTTCACGGGATCGGCCTGAATGGCCTGCTCTGTACCGGAGCTGTCCGCGCCGGCGCCTGGGTCGGCGGTTGTGCCAGCGTCCCCTGTGTTGGAGGTGCTAATATCAGGTGTCTTGATCTCCACCTGTGGCTGCGCTTCCGAGGACTGCGAGCTTTCCGGCGCGGGATCGACGGATGCCGGACGATTGAATCGACTGGCAATCACCACGGTCAGCGCCACGCATACGACCACGCCTGACGCGATCAGCAGCGTCCTTTTCGTCTTATCTTTCATAGAGTTTTGCCTCCTTTTTCATTTCTCTGTGGATATCCCTCTAATTCGCACCCTATCATAGAAAGGCACGAAAGTCTATTGAATTTGCAAAGTTTTTCAGAACTTGGGAATATACTTTGCCTGCACCCGAAGCAGCATCCGAACGGGCGGCAGAATCCGTCCCGCAAAGTCGGTTGGGATATCCAGAACCAGCGTTGCGT
The DNA here is from genome assembly GCA_964559305.1 of uncultured Oscillospiraceae bacterium. GTDB lineage: Bacteria > Bacillota > Clostridia > Oscillospirales > Oscillospiraceae > UBA2922. The sequence goes on from CAZLIJ010000161.1 coordinate 1,156, forward strand.
TTGCCAGATAGCCCTCGCTCTCGCCGCTGGCAAGGCCGTTGTTGGAGAGCGTAATGGTAAGCTCCGAAATCGTATACTCCAATTCGTCCCCAGCATAGCTGGCGTATCCGTTTCCGGTGGAGGTCAGGCCGAGCGTTGCCGCAAGATGGGCGTAGATGTTGCCGGTGTCGAGGCTTTCTTCCCATGCCCCATCCTCGGTGGGCGAGTATCCCGCCGCATAACCCTCCCGCACGGCGTGGTAGACATCGTCGAAGTTGTCGTTGATGGTACTGATGACCGCCTCCTGCACGGCGTCGCGGATGCCCTGGGCGATGATGGTCACGCGGAAATACTCGGAGATGCCGCAGAAGATGAGCAGCAGGCAGAGGGTGATGGCGATGGCCAGAGGAAAACCGTCGCCGCGTTTTCCACGCATGAGCCGGTGCTTGGATTCGGTTGAGGATAGCCGCCGTTTTTTCGTTGGCTTTTTGAGTGCGGCTTTGGCGCATTTCATGATGCGGAGCGGGTATGGTGTGATCTTGCTCATTTCCAGTACACCTCGCTTTTGCCGGTTGCCTGTCCCACCAGCTCAACCGGGAAGAAGCCGAGACCGCCGAAGCCGATATCCATGGTGAGGCGGCATGTGACGGTCACTTCCTCATTGAGTTGAATGTGTCCGGTTCTCGACCATGCAATGTCCGGAGAGATGCCGAGTCGTTCCGATAGAATTGTGGCTCTGATGCTGGTTTCACTGCCTACCTGCCCGGTAATCTCAGCCTCCCGCACCAGCTCGGCGGCGTAGGTGTCCAGATTGTGCTTTGCCACAAAGACCGGCAGCACCTTGACCGCAAGGGCGATAACCAGCATAGCGCAGAGGATTAGTACTACCACGTCGATGTAGCCCTCGCCGGACTTTCCGGCTTTCAGCTTTTTCAGCATTGCTGCCACCCCCTAAAACAGCAGCGCCATGGAATCGAGAATGACCATGGCGAGGACGACGATATAGGTCAGCATGAAGCAGGCCAGCATGATAAAGCTGAACACGCGGATCTTGGGCGGGATCTTGGCCGCCTTTGCCTTGAGCCGCTGAAGCTCCTGCTGCTTGAGGTCATGGCTGAGCATCTGGAAATAGAGCCGCCCATCGTCACCGCGCAGCACGCCGATGAGTCCTCGGGTAATGTCCGAGAGCATGGGCGAAGCGATCCTGCCCTCAAACCGAACCAGCGCCGCTTCGTAGGAGGATGAGCGCATATCCGCCGTGAGGACGTCCAGCTCCGCGGCAAACTCCGCACCGGCGTGATGCTTATAGTTTTCGAGGATCGTCAGCACATCACGGCTGGAGGCCAGCTCCTGCTCAATGGTGGCCACAAAGCGCGGCAACTCCGCTTCAATTTTGTCACGGCGTTCGGATACCTTTTCCTCCGCCTTGCGGGATTCCTTGAAATAGGTCAGGATGGCAAGAACCATGACCACCAGCGCCAGCAGAGGGAATACGATCAAACACGGAATCGCCAGCAAAAGCATGGCGCAGGGCTTGACGATGGTATAGGCCGTGAAAACCTCCGGGGTCATGTCCATCCCCGCCGCGTTGAGCATTCGCGCAAGATGCGACCGCTTATATTCATCCCTGCGGATGTATCTCGAGAGCTTGATCGCCCAGCCGAGGAACAGCGCGTCCAGCGACCTCATCTGTTTGCGCTCAGCTCTGCCCGCGGAGAGCAGCGCCTTTTCAGTGGACAGACGCGGCAGCTTTAAGATGTCGGCGGCGATGAAAAACAGCCCGGCGGCGAGGGCTGTGCCAAAGAGGAACAATAAAAATGTCACGCCCGTCACCTCCTGTACTCGATGGGCTGGGTCAGCTTGACCACAAAGGCGAAGCTGACGAAGATCGCTCCGGCGCAGACGGCAAGGACGATCTGGCCGGGAACTGTGTGCATCAGAGCGTCGTACCAGTCGGCGTTGATAAACTTAAGCAGGGGGATGTTCAGCACCACCAGCGCCGCCATGGTGATGAACTCCTTGCGGGGGCCAAATACGAGGTTTTCCAGCTCGCCGTTGACGATCCGCATATCAGAGAGCTTGGAAACGATGGGCGTGAGCGTGGTTTTAAGGCCACGGTCATACTGGCAGGCCATCACCGCGTCGCACCATTCCCGGAATACCTCGTTGTCAATGGAGCCGCGCAGGTTCAACAGCGCGGCGTCCACGTCCGGGTCGATATGCTCTACGATGTTCAGAAAGTTCTGGAAGACACCCTGCACCGGGCGGTTGAGATAGTTGATGTTTTCTTCCACGGCGGTGATAAAGTCCTCGCTGCGGAGGTAGGCCGTGGTAATGATGGAGAGCGCCGTTTCCAGCTCCGAGGCGACGTCCTTTTTGAAGTGTCCGGCGGTCAGCTTTACATACCAGAACGGAATGAACATCATGCCTGCCGCCAGCACCGGCACAAGGAAGAAGTTGCCCATAATGACGGCGGTGGACGCTCCGATGGCGAACAGCAGCAAAGACGCGGCGCAGATCGCCGGGAATCTGACTTCCTTTCCGGTGGCCTTCAGGATGGTCTGCGTATCCTCGATTTCCCGGCGCAGGAAGGATTTCTTCCTGCGGTGTGTGCTTTCGTTGATCTCGGCGCGGATGCTTTTCGGCGCGGAGGTCAGACGCTGGAATACGCCTTGGGTGAAGTCCATGGGCGAGATGCGAAGGATCAAAAAAGCGCCGGCGATCATGCCGACGCAGGCAACTAAGAGTAAAGTGGTCAAGCGGTTTCAGCCTCCTTCCTGAGAAATGATTGCAGCTGTGTATCCGGCATTCCGTTGTCTACCAGCCGCCGCTGCAGGCTTGGGGAAATATCCATGTCCCGTTCGTGGTATCCCTCAATGGTGTAATTGCCATTTTCGTAGTGGTT
>CAZLIJ010000162.1:0-4014 GCA_964559305.1 uncultured Oscillospiraceae bacterium
ACGTGGATAAATATCCCAGCTACAACTAAATTTATTTACTGATAATATCAGGAGGATTTACTAATGAAGTATTTTGGCGGCTGTGACGTAGGCTCGACCTACACAAAGGCAGTAATACTGGACGAGACCGGCAAGATGGTGGCAGACACCACAATGATGAGCAAGATCAACGCCGAGCAGAGCGCGATTCTGGCAATGGACGAAGTTTGCAAGCAGGCAGGCCTGAAGAGCAGCAAGGATCTTGCATACCTCATCGGCACCGGCTATGGCCGCAATAAGGTTCCCTTCGCAGACGAAAACATCTCCGAGATCAGCTGCCACGCCATGGGCGTGCATGTGACCGATCCCTCCGTCCGCGCCATCATCGATATCGGCGGCCAGGACGTTAAGGGCATCAGCGTTGATACCGACGGCACGGTGAAGAACTTCGCCATGAACGATAAGTGCTCCGCCGGCACAGGCCGTTTCTTCGAGGCAATGGCCCGCTCCTTCGAGATGAGCCTGAGCGATTTCTCCAAGCTGAGCCTGAGCGCGAAGAACGTGATCCCCATCACTTCTCAGTGCACGGTTTTCTGCGAGTCCGAAGTCATCACCCTGGTTGGCGAGGGCAAGCCCACCGACGAGATCGCGGCTGGCATAGAGATGGCAGTTGCAAAGCGCTGCTTCGTCATGGCCAAGAAGGCCGGCGCCACTGACAGCATCACGCTGACCGGCGGCTGCGCGAAGAACGACGGCCTGAAGCAGGCCATAGAGCACGTTCTGAAGCTGAAGGTCATCGACCTGAAGACCGATCCTCAGCTCATGGGCGCTCTGGGCGCTGCCGAGTATGCCCGTCAGAAGGGTATGGCGAAGAAGTAATTCCCGCCGGATCATTACATAAGTAAAGCGCCCCCGGATGCGAAAATTCGCATCCGGGGGTGTTTTTGTTGTTTTAAGTTGATTTTTATACTATAATATAATCAGTTTTCAGTCAAAAACCTTTTCCGTGTCCGAAACCAGCACGCTGCCGGTAGCGGCGTCTATCTTGTACTCATATTTTATCCCGTCGGATACCATTTCCACATCGTAGTAAACGATGCCTTCGCGGCTTTCCTGATCCACATCGTGGAACCGCACGGCGTCTTTGCTCAGCCCCGCGTCCTGCATGGCGATCTCCTTTGCGGCGCCCTGACCGATATAACGGGAGGAATTGACCTTATTTATCCAGAAAAGAACACCGGCTGTGATCAAGGCTGCGGCCAGAACAGTGATAATGACTATTTTAACGGCTTTTTTCATAGGGGATGCCCTCCTTTCCTTTGGCCAGAGCATATAAAAAAACTATGAAGAAATCATTAAAAAGAGAAAAAATAAAATTAATTGTTTTTTTAGAGATAGCTGTTAAACTTTCCACGAGGTGATGTCTGATGAGAATACTGGTAGTAGAGGACGAAAAAAATCTGAACCGCCTTATTGCCGAGGCCATGGAGGACGAGGGTTACAGTGTTGACCGCTGCTTCAATGGTCTGGAGGCCATGGAATTCATGGACTGCGCAAAATATGATGTGATGATACTGGATATCCTCATGCCCAGAATGAACGGTCTTGAGCTGGTGAAAAAGGTCCGCTCAAGAGGGGACAGCACCCCGGTGGTGTTCCTCACCTCGCTGGACAGCGTGGAAGACCGGGTAGCGGGTCTGGACGGCGGGGGAGACTATTATCTTGTCAAACCCTTCGTGATGGAGGAGCTGACCGCGGTGGTGCGGGTGCTTGCCCGCAAGCACATGGACGTGCGCTCAAGCAAGCTCACCATTGCCGATCTTACTCTTGATATGTCCACCCAACAAGTGACCCGCGGGGGCAGCGAAATTGCGCTGACGCCCAAGGAATACGCACTGCTTGAGTATATGATGCGCAACAAGGGCATTGTGCTGTCCCGGGAAATGATCGAGGATAATCTGTGGAATTTCGATTATGAGGGCGGCACCAACGTGGTGGATGTGTATGTCAGCTTTCTGCGCAAAAAGCTGGATACCGGATACGATAAAAAGCTTATTCATACAGTCTGGGGCACCGGATGGGTGCTGAAAGAGGAGATCTGAAAAATGTCCGCTAAATTTCGACTCACAGCCTGGATCAGTCTTATGATGCTGCTGATGTTCACGGCCAGCATGACGCTGATAATCGTCACGGACAAGCACATTGTCACCACCGACCCGGACGGGCGTGTGGTGGATGTGGTGTGGCGCAATGTGCGCCATATCGAGTATGACAATATGCGCTTCGACTGGGAGGATATAGACTACTTCCGTCAGGGCGTTTACTGCGCCGTGTACAATTTGGACGGCACGCTTTTAAAGGGCGCATTCCCCAACGGCTTTTCCGACGACGGTCTGGATTTTAAAAACTCCTCCGTGCGCACCGTGACCCAAAACGGGAGGGAGTATTATATCTACGACCTGAAATGGGATATGGACGTCACAACCCTGTGGATCAGGGGCATTGTGGACGCCACTGAGAATTATAACTCCATGAGCACCATCCTCACACTTACGTTCACGGTGCTTCCGGGCATAATCATACTGGGCATACTGGGCGGCTGGCTCATTTCAAAATACACCTTCACGCCTATTGATTATATTACGGAGAAGGTGGCGTCGATTTCCGGCGGGGACGATCTTTCCGCCAGAGTGGGACTTAAAAAGGGCAGCCGTGAGATGCGAAAGCTGTCCGACACCTTTGACGATATGTTCGGGCGGCTGGAGGCCTCTTTCGAGTCGGAGAAAAAATTCGTTTCGGACGCTTCCCACGAGCTGCGTACGCCCACCACTGTTATTATGGCGGAATGCGACGCCGCCAAAAAGAAGGCTGACACAAAAGAGGAGTTCCTCAGAGCGCTGTCAGTCATACAGGAGCAGGGCGGCAAAATGTCCCACATGATAACCCAGCTTTTGTCCATTACAAGACTGGAGCAGGGCACTGAGCGCATACGCATGAAGCAGGCGGACCTGAGCGTTTTCACAGAGTCCTGCTGCAGCGAATTTGTGCCCAAGGACAGCCGGGGCATCACCGTGGAAACGGATATTGAGCCGGGAGTTGTAACGGAATTTGACCTGGGGCTCATGTCCAGAGTTATCCAGAACCTGCTGGAGAACGCTTATAAATACGGAAAAGAGAACGGACACATCATGGTCTCTCTGCGCCGCGAAGGCGGAGAGGCGCTGCTTTCCGTAAAGGACGACGGCATCGGTATCTCCGACGAGGACAGGGAAAATATATGGAAACGCTTCTGGCAGGCTGACCCGTCCCGTGGCGAGGACGAGGGCGTGGGTCTGGGCCTTTCGATGGTAAAACAGATCTGTGAATTCCACGGCGGCGGCATTGATGTAGTCAGCGCTGTGGGCCAGGGCAGCACCTTTACAGCCCGATTCCCGATAAAATAAGTTCATAAACCCTTTGCATATTGTTCATATTTGCTTCGGTTTTTTTAATGATTCTTTTAGAATTGACTGTTATGCTCTCAACATAATCCAGAAAGGAGAGCAAAACAATGAACAAAATGAACAGCAATGAGGGAAAACTTACGGCACTGGCCATCGCGCTGGACTATGCCGGCCTATCCTACAATGACGTGACGGTGGAAAAACTGGGCCTTGCCGGCGATATGCTTGGCATCGATTATGAGATAGAATTCAACTGCGGCTGCCTGAAATTTTACTGCTATGTGGACGTGTTCGACGGAGAGGTAGTCGGATTCATGACCGTGCCCAATGACAGCGCTATCAAGGTAAGCGCCGCCGCGTGACAAAGGAATACATATCCTGTCAAAAAAACCGCCGCCTGATAGGGCGGCGGTTTTTTGCGTTTTTTTAAATCAGCATTCAGTTGAGATCGAAGGTCAGCAGAGCTGTCGCTGTATACGCGGCGCTGACGGCTCTGTCTCTGCCGCAGCCGGAAGCCAAAATTAAAAGCATTATACATATTATGGCAATTTTTGTATAGAAATTTTTCTTGATATTATTTATTATACACCAG
>CAZLIJ010000163.1:0-585 GCA_964559305.1 uncultured Oscillospiraceae bacterium
GGGAATCCTCCTCCTCGCCGATAGGCGTTTCAAGGCTCACAGGCTCCTGAGCGATCTTCAAAATATCCCGCACCTTGTCCACGGCATATTCATTTCCTCGGCGATCTCCTCGGCGGTGGGATCGTGGCCCAGCTCCTGCAAAAGCTGCCGGGACACACGGATGACCTTGTTTATGGTCTCCACCATATGCACCGGGATGCGGATTGTGCGGGCCTGATCGGCGATGGCGCGGGTGATGGCCTGGCGTATCCACCAGGTGGCGTAGGTGGAAAACTTATAGCCCTTGGTATAGTCGAATTTTTCCACAGCCTTTATAAGGCCCAGATTGCCCTCCTGAATGAGGTCCAGACATAGCGCTTGGCGATGGACACCACCAGACGAAGGTTTGCCTCTGCCATGCGGCGCTTGGCCTCCTCGTCGCCGTTGGCCATGCGTATGGCCAGGTCAATTTCCTCCTCGGGGCTCAGCAGCGGCACCTTGCCTATCTCTTTAAGGTACATGCGCACCGGATCGTCGGTGGAGAAATTATCCGCGATGGCGTCCGTGTCGGAAAGCTCCTCCTCCGACGCCTCCTCTATCTCCTCC